>CAIQBY010000360.1 GCA_903870175.1 uncultured Bacteroidota bacterium | reverse complement strand
GCAGGTGAAAAAACACCTGCAAAGGCTGCGTTTCTGCTAACATTAAAGAAGAAGTATAACACCAACAAGGGCGGAAAAATTTTCACAATGATAAAAAATAATATTTCTATTTTAATATTTCTATTTTTTACTCCATCATATTTATTTTCCCAACAAATAAGTTTTCAAAAAACGTATGACTTTGGTTATTCAGATAGAGGAACGTGTGTAAAACAGACACAGGATAGTGGTTATGTAGTGGCAGGATGGCAGGGGATTGGATTTTCTACAGCCAATATTATTGTAATGAAAACAGATAAATATGGGACGATGCAATGGAGCGATATTATAGGAAACGATGAGAGATACGCCAACTATGTTACTAACTGCTCAAGCGGTGGATATGCCGTAGTTGGTTTTATTCCTATTGTTAGAGATTCTGTTTCGTCCGAAGATATTTATGTAATACGATTAAATAATAATGGAGATACTGTTTGGACAAGACATTATGGAACTCCATCTCTCGAATCAGGTACTTGTATACAAGAGACCTTGAACCACGACTTTGTTATTTCATTTGCTTCACATGATACCTCCGGAATTTTAAAGATTGACTCTGTAGGTAATGTACTTTGGTGGAAAAGATATTTTATCTATAATGGCGTATCCTTTAATAACATTTTTGAATTACCAACTGGAGATTATATATTATCAGGATCAACAGCAAAAGGCACTCCTAATTTATCGCAGGGTGCAATAATGAGAACAGATTCCAATGGAGACTCTTTATGGTTTAGGGATTATGGAGGAATCGGTGAAGACCAATTTTATGAAGCTCAGAAAACTTTAGATGGAAATATTATTGTTGCTGGAATAAGTGCTCCTAATGTTTCATCTACTTACGATTCATATGTTTTAAAACTCGACTTGAATGGAGACACTATATGGACCAAGCGTTTCGGGACACAGAACGATGGTTGTTTGTCAATTTCTGTTTGTTCTGATGGTGGATATATTGTTGGAGGAACCATTTATTATCCAACTAATTCCGATATGTTTATTACAAAATTAAACGCTTACGGAGATTCATTATGGACAAAAGATTTTGGTGATTCTACAGGAAGCATTGGTTATTTTGTCAGACAAACTAATGATAAAGGATATATTTTGGTTGGAGAATCGGGAGCGGGTGATGTTTATCTTGTGAAAACAGATAGTACAGGAAATGCTATTTTAAGTATTAATGAGCTTGGTTCGCAATCTTTTAGTTTCAATGCTTACCCAAACCCTGCAACTACAACTCTAAATTTAACAATATCAAATGAAGAAGGAATAAAAAATGTGCGTATTTATAATTTATTGGGAGAGTGTTTGCTTCATCAACAACTAACAACCAACAACCAACAAGTAACATTGGATGTAAGCAGCTATGCAAAAGGGGTTTATTTTGTTGAAGTGCAAACAGAAGAAGGGATAATGAGGAAGAAGATAATTAAAGAATAAATCAAATTTTATAATACTTATTGTAGACAATACAATAATCAGGAAAAAATAAGTTGTTAGTCATTAAGTAAATTCAGAAATATCTGCTTCATAGGGCAAGTTCTGCCATCGGGTCCCAGAAATGTTTCTTGAAGTTTACAATTTTATCATTCTCTACTTTCACACCTTCTTTCTCCAATAATTCCTGCATCAAAAAAGGGGTTTCAAAATGATGTTTGCCCGTAAGCATCCCTATTCTATTGACAACACGGTGAGCAGGCACTTTCTTTTTCTGCGAATGGGCTGCATTCATTGCCCATCCAACCATCCGCGAGGAACGGGCAGCACCCAGATATTTTGCTATAGCTCCATAATTGGTAACCCGTCCTTTTGGTATCAAACGGGCAACGGCAAATACATTTTGAAAAAAATCTTCGTTCTTCTCCATCTGTTTTTATTTTATGAGTTCTCCGAATGCGGCTTCACTTCAGTAACAGGATTAAATAAATACATGCGATTGCTGCCGACTTCCTTACATTTTATCCGTTTTCTCACCTGCTCTCCTCTCACAAATTGCCGTGTATCATTATAAGTAAAATGTTTCCCTTCGGGTATATCTTCCAATAAAATCAGCCCAATCGACATATCATATTTTTTCAGCACACGTAATAGATTAATATCTGAGCAACTTGACGCCGCAGGGTTATTCATATATTTTCGCAAAGCGAGAATCACATCATCAGGAAATACTTCAGGATTAAGAAACCTGTTCATGAGCAATTTAAAATGCAGTTTCCATTCTTCACCATGCGGTTTCACAGCATTTTTATGTTTATTGAAGTTGGTCAAATGTGCTATTTCATGAACAAGTGTAATCAAAAAAGCATATTTATTCATATCATAATTTATGGTGATGAGATGATTGCTTCCCTTCATTGGCGGGCGATAATCGCCATACTTGGTCGAGCGGCTTTTTTTTACACGTAATTTGAAATCATAAATATAAATCCATTCGGCAATAGTTTCTACAGCCTTTTCAGGAATATATTTATGAAGTATGGATTGATTACGTTCTAACTGATTCATTTTTTTAATTGCAAATTAACAGATTACAGATTGCAAATTTACTAAGCTATCCTTACTAATTAATTTTAAATATGAACAATGACAATGGAATAAATAACAAAGATTGAAACCTGCAGTTTGCGAATTTGCAATCTGCCAATCATTCATTTTAAAATATGATAAACAATAAAACTGGAGAAATAAGCAAGTGTTCCCATAAATAAAAATTGAAGCGCAGGCCATTTCCAACTTTTAGTTTCGCGATACACTACCGCAAGCGTGCTCATACATTGCATCGCAAAGGCATAAAATATCAGCAAAGAAACACTTACAGCCATTGTAAAGGTTGGCAAATTAGTTTTTGTATTTATTTCATTTTGCATTTTATCCCGCACTGTTTGCGAATTATCTTTATTGTCGGCACTGTAAATGGTTGCCATCGTTCCCACAAATACTTCGCGTGCCGCAAATGAAGTTACCAATGCTATTCCTATTTTCCAATCGAAACCAAGAGGTGCAATGGCAGGTTCTAAAGACTTTCCGAGTATTCCTGCATAAGACGCTTCCAGTTTCTCCGAGGATATTTTTACGTTGCGTTCTGCATCACTATATTTTAAAGTCATTTCAGTGGATGTATATTTTTTCTCAATCGTTTCCATTCTGTTTCCTGGTGCATGCGATGAAAGGAACCAAAGGATCACGGATATGGCAACTATAATTTTTCCTGCATCAAATAAAAATACTTTTACTTTATCGAACATTACTCTTGTTACTGTTTTCCACTGCGGAGAGCGATAAACAGGAAGTTCCATTATAAAGTAACTTTTCTCTTTTGCCTTCAATATTATTTTAAAAACAAATGCTGCACTTATAGCAGCTATAAAACCTATTAAATACAGGCACATCAATATTAATCCCTGATAGTTAAAAAATCCTTCTGCCTTACTCTGCGGGACTACCAATGAAATTAATAGTGTATAAACAGGCAAGCGTGCAGAGCAACTCATAAGCGGAGTCACCATTATTGTAATTATACGTTCCTTCCAACTGCTTATCGTTCGGGTACTCATAATCGCAGGAACAGCACAGGCTACACCACTTACCAATGGAATCACAGACCTGCCATTAAGCCCGAATCTCCGCATCATTTTATCCATGATAAAACTTACACGGGCCATGTAACCTGTATCTTCGAGGATGGCAATGAATGCAAAAAGTAAAGCAATTTGAGGAACAAATACTACTACACCGCTAAGTCCGGCAATAATTCCATTAACTAATAAATTAGTGAATTCTCCGGCAGGTAAACTATTCGTAGCCCATTGACTTATTATTACAAATAATCCTTCAATCCATTCCATTGGAAATTTTGCAAGGAAAAAAATAGTTTGAAAAATAAAGAAAAGGATTATTAGAAATATTGCATAACCATAAATCCGGTGTGTTAATATTCCATCAAGTTTATGAGTAAACGTTTCAGATTTAACTTCAGTTTTTTCAAAAACACATTCTGCAACAATTCGATTTATAACTTTATAACGTTCTACACTTTCCAGCGATTGTAACTTGTTAGTGTCATGGGCAGCCGCTTTTAGTATAGCTTCCATCTTGGCTTTTTTCTCCGGCTTATCATCAAGGTAATGAATTTCCGGTAAATTATGTATCGAATGAAAAGCAGCAAAGTCACTGTTTAGGTGTATCACCGCTCTTATTTTATCTATCGTATCGCCTGCAATTTTTCTTAAATCTATAAAATCATATTGTGGAACTGGCAGCGGTTGAAGCAGGGCTTGTTTAATTTCTTCTATACCTTCTTTTTTTCTCGCACTTACTGCAATTACTCTCACCCCAAGCCTTTCAGAAAGGCGTGCAGTATCTATAGTATCGCCTTCCTTCTCTACAAGGTCAATCATATTTAATGCAAGAATCACAGGAATTTTTAAATCAATAATCTGTGATACCAGAAACAAATTGCGTTTTAGATTGCTTGCATCAGCTACTATTATTGTAATATCTGGATGATCTTTATTCGCAGGATTGCAAAGTACTTCAAAGGTTACGCTTTCGTCCAGCGACTTTGGATATAAACTATATGTGCCTGGCAAATCAACAAAATCAGCGGTTACGGTTGCATTAAGTTTTGCAAAACCTGTTTTTTTGTCAACAGTGACTCCCGGAAAGTTTCCCGTCTTTTGATGTAGTCCCGTAAGTGCATTAAATAAAGTGGATTTGCCACTGTTAGGGTTACCTACCAGTGCAATTTTTAAGGAAGATTTTTCGGAAAAATTAACGAATGCTTGATTCTCTTCCACAGCGGGAAATAAAATTAGTTGTTATTTAATATTGAAACAATCACTGTTGAGGCTTCCTCTTTCCGCAAGCTTAATAAGTATCCTGAAACTTTTATAGCGATTGGGTCGCCCATTGGGGCAATTCTGTCCAGCGTAACTGTTTCTCCTGGCGTACAACCCATTTCCAGAAGCTTTAGCGACATTTCTTTATCAGTAAACGAATCTATTGTTCCGCTTTCTCCTATTTTTAATTGTGATAATTTTTTCAACGTTTTCTTTTTATTCATTTATTATACAAAATTACGCCTTATTTACACAGCTTTTAAATAAATCTCATACCTAAAAGTAGGTAATTTGCAAAAGGGGATAAAGGGTTAATTACCTTTTCTAAATACTTGTTTGGGAGGATGTATTTTGCGTTTCCGCCTTACTCCATTTCGGGCAAGTATTACATTTTTCTTTTTTGTGAGTAGCACAACTCACTGATGTAGTAATTATAACAAATGCTGTAATTAAGTTTATAATGGACTTTAAAGTATTTTTCATATACAATTTTTGTGAGCAACAAATATAAGAAAAACAAAACATCTTGATTGTGGTCAATTATTCTTATTTTTAACGAAATTTTTCAGTTTACTATGCATATCTTTTTTCATTTCGGTCGTTACTTTATCCTTACCAAAAGGACATTTGCAAAGCCGGAAAAAGTTTCAATTTATTGGCAACGCATTCTTGATGAAATTGTAAGTCTAGGAATTGGTTCATTAGGAATAGTAGCAATAGTATCTGTTTTTCTTGGCGCTGTTATCACAATTCAATCTGCTTTTAATTTCGAGAATCCATTAATACCTGTGTATGCAATCGGAGTTGCCGTACGTGATTCCATCATTCTTGAATTCGCACCACTAGTAATAAGTTTAATCCTTGCAGGTAAAGTTG
This sequence comes from uncultured Bacteroidota bacterium, assembly GCA_903870175.1. Taxonomy (GTDB): domain Bacteria; phylum Bacteroidota; class Bacteroidia; order 2-12-FULL-35-15; family 2-12-FULL-35-15; genus 2-12-FULL-35-15. The sequence continues at coordinate 3,864 of CAIQBY010000360.1, read as the reverse complement.
GGTCGAGCATTGCTTCCGAAATAGGAACAATGCGTGTGACGGAACAAATAGATGCTCTCGAAATTATGGGAATAAATTCAGCAGGTTACCTTATTGCTCCAAAAATAATTGGTTCCATGTTATTTAATCCTATACTAATTGTCTTCTCTATGTTTTTTGGTATTCTTGGCGGTTATGTTTTCGGATTGCTTGCAGGTGTTGTTACCAGCCACGACTATATTTACGGAATCACCTATGAATTCAGACCTTATAATGTAGTGTATGCATTAATTAAATCCGTGGTTTTTGCATTCATTATTGCATCCGTTCCTGCATATCATGGTTATTACACCAACGGCGGAGCCTTGGAAGTAGGGCGTTCGAGTACCAAAGGTGTAGTATATTGCATTGTAGTTATTCTTGCTTTCGATTTAATTTTAACTCAACTTCTATTAGCTTGATTCAAATAAATAATATATCAAAAACTTTTTCCGGGCGAAATGTTATACAGAACATTTCATTCGAATTTAAAAGTGGTAAGACAAATATGATTATTGGTGTTAGCGGTTCCGGCAAAACAACTTTACTTAAATGTATGGTAGGTTTAATTGACCCTGACGCAGGCGATGTTTTATTTAACGGACGCAATTTTTATGATTTGGATTTTAATGCCAAGAAAGAAATTAGAAAAGAAATTGGAATGTTATTTCAAGGTGGCGCGCTTTTCGATTCGCAGACTGTTGAAGAAAACGTGGTGTTTCCTATTTCCATGTTTACTAATTTGACTATTGCTGAAAAAAAAGACAGAGCTAACTTTTGTTTGAAGAGAGTAAATCTGGAGAATGTAAATAATTTATATCCTTCCGAATTAAGTGGCGGAATGAAAAAAAGAGTTGCAATCGCACGTGCAATTGCTGTTCAACCCAAATATTTATTTTGTGATGAACCAAATTCAGGTTTAGACCCATTAACATCTCTTGTAATTGATAATTTAATTAAAGAAATTACCGAGGAATACAATATTACTACAGTAGTTATTACTCATGATATGAATTCCGTTATGGAAATTGGCGACCATATTATGTTTATTTATAAAGGTGAAAAATGGTGGGAGGGAAACAGAACGGAAATTTTGAAAACAGATAATAAGGAAGTTTGCGACTTTGTTTACGCCACAAAGTTTATGAGAGATTTAAAAACAAAGTTTTAGTTTCCAATTCTAAATAATATAAAACAAAAAAGTCCCGCAAATATTTGCGGGACTTTTTTGTTTATGGTATTAATAAACTATTATTGTTTAATAATCTTATTGGTAACTTTTGCACCATCTACCACAAGAGTGCAGAAATAAACTCCCGAAGCAAAATTAACATCAGAAATATTTAATGAATAAACACCTGATTGTTTATTTTTTTCAGTTTTCTCATACATCTTCACACCGCGTATATCATAAATCTGAACCGCAACATCCGAAGCTGATTTATTTAATTTATATCTTACAGTAGTTTCAGTTGTAAAAGGATTAGGTTGATTTTGCATCAACATGAAATCATTATTTATTTCACTTACACCTTCAAAATTACTTGAAATTTTATAATAAATCTGAGGTGCTAAAATTAAATTTCCTGGTACTATAGTATTCCAACCTGAGGTTGCACCATAAGCAAGATGTCTTTGGTATGAATTATAATCCATTCCCATATTCCAGCCATTAGGGTCAATTTGCTGATTTGCAAACGATGCAAGTGAATCAACTGCCGGAGAAGATTGTTGCCATGCACATCCTGCAAAACCATTTACAGTTTGAGAAGTTGGTGCCCCAGAAAATGCAAAACTGCAAGAACTAAACGGTGTGTAAGAACCTGCCTGAGGAACAAATTCATAATAGCAGGAAACAATGTTATTAGCAGGAATGCTTAAAGTAGTCATTGGAATATTAATAGCTTTAATACCTACAGCATTTGTAGCTACAGTTGATGCATCAGTACTTTGCAATACATATTTAATTAACTTCATATTGGTTCCCGAAACAGTACTCTTCATAGCATTCCCAGGACCTGCTTTTGCTCCTGTAACTTTATTGCACATTACTTCATATCTGAATGTACTAAGTGGTGCATTGAAAGCTGTAGAACATTTCAATTTTCCAAAAGCTGCTGAAGAAGTAGTTGTATCTCCCCAGGTAATCCAAACGTAAAGTGTATCCATTGCTGATGTATTTACTTGAACATAAGACCCTAATATTTCAAGAGAATCCAAATAATAAGGCTGCCCTGGAGTAATATAAGGACTAAGAGATGCCTGCAAAAATTGAGAATTAGGGTCTAATACCGAGCCTAACATCACTTCACTAACAGCCATTGTTCCATTTGTAGGGTCCGATTGTGTAACAGTTGAATCCTGGTACATACAAACCACCACACTTGCCTGACTATTACCAGTACTTGCTCCTGTTTCATCAATACTTAATTGAACCATAAGGTCACCTACCGGTTCAACCCATGCAGCAAATGTATTTGATTTTGATTGGTCTCTAACACCTGTAACCGGGCGTTTTACATGAGATAAATCTGCTTTTTGTTTTGGATACACTTTTGTATTCAAAACACCTTGACCAATTATCGATCCGCTAAGAATCAAACCAGCCGCTAATACGTAAATTTTTTTCATCTTTTTGTTTTTTTATTGTTATTAATTAATTGTTTACTATAAATACTTTTATTTCGAGGAGCAAAACTATATTTTCAAATTGACACTACCAAATTATTATTCACTTATTTTTTGATTATTTTTTCTTTTTCGGCAGAAACTATCATTTATTAGATAGAATTTATCACCACTCACCACTCAAGCACAAATTACTTCATCTTACACCAATTCAGCTTCAGCATAACTTTCAATCGGAGGGCAGGCACAAATTAAATTTCTGTCTCCAAACGCATTATCAATCCTTGCAACACTGGGCCAAAACTTAGCATCTTTTACCCATTTCAACGGGTAAACTGCTTTTTCTCTCGAATAACTATGTTTCCACTCATCCGTAATTACTGATTTTGCTGTATGAGGAGCATTTTTAATTACGTTATCTTCTTTATCAGCTTTGCCGGAAATTATTTCATCTATTTCCTTTCTAATTGAAATCATTGCCGAACAAAACCTGTCAAGTTCTTCTTTCGATTCACTTTCCGTAGGCTCCACCATCAATGTATCGTGAACAGGAAACGAAACTGTTGGCGCGTGATAACCATAATCCATCAATCGTTTTGCAATGTCTCCAACTTCCACTCCGCCTTCACGTTTAAATGCAACACAATCCAAAATCATTTCGTGCGCACAACGCCCGTTTTTCCCGGTATATAATGTAGGATAATAACCATTCAACGTTTCTTTAATATAATTTGCATTTAAAATTGCTAAACGGGTTGCTTCTGTAACGCCTTCCCCGCCCAGCATTTTAATATATCCATACGAAATCAATAATATCAATGAACTTCCGAAAGGTGCTGCAGATACAGCGTGTATTCCTTTTTCTCCTCCTGTTTTTATTACGGAATGAGATGGTAAAAACGGCACTAACTGTTTTGCAACTCCAATTGGTCCCATTCCCGGACCGCCTCCTCCGTGGGGTATTGCAAAGGTTTTATGTAAATTCAAATGACAAACATCCGCACCTATATTCCCAGGACTTGTCAATCCTACCTGTGCATTCATATTTGCACCATCCATATATACCTGACCGCCATTCTGATGAATAATATCAGTAATTTCAATAATACTTTCCTCGTAAACTCCATGAGTACTTGGATAAGTAACCATCAGGCAAGATAAATTATCTTTATGTAAAGTTGCTTTTTCACGCATATCATTTACATCTATATTGCCTTT
>CAIQBY010000359.1 GCA_903870175.1 uncultured Bacteroidota bacterium | reverse complement strand
ATTTTAAATTGGGCTAAAGCCCACTAATACTGATGTTCCAATAACCCTGGCCTTAAGGCTAGGGTTACTTACAAATAACACGAAATTGGGCTTTAGCCCTTATATCCTGAAGTTAATAAAATAATCTTAGGGATAGGTGTAATTTTCTATTATAGGGACTATCGCTGTGTTTTATTTTGTGAAGTGTTTGCCTTCTCTTAAAGTTAAATTTGTGTATTAAAATAACCGGCAGATTTTCTAGTCTGCTTGATTTTTTGGCTATAGTAGTAAAGGACTTAATAAACAAAGAAATATTTGGTATAAAAAGAAAAAGAATGAAAATGTTATAATAAATGTACTTTTGCAAAATGGAATTCATTAAAAAACTATCCTTTATATTAATTGTATTTATTACAAGCTGCTCCCGTGTTCACTTTGACACTCCTATGCCCGAAAAAGGAAATCTCGTAAAAGCTTTTCCACTCGATATTGTCGGCACTTATTATTATGCCGACAGCACAATGAATAAGGATGATAAGGAACTTTTCTACAATAAAAATTATTTCGGAGAACTTTATAAAACCCGTGATTCCATCAATTACATTTCTGCCGACGTCACTATTTCTGCTACCCTGGCTTATTACAATATTAATTATTACGCCTTTTATAATAGCTCCAAGGTCGATACTGCAAGAGTGGCTTTGAAACATAAGAATGATAAGAAAACAATTGACGGCAACTATTTGATATTTGCAGGCAACATAGCCGATACACTTCTTAATTTGTCAAAAGAAGATAAGTTGAAATTATATAATGGTACCTATTATTTTAATCATTTTGATACACACAAGGACTGGGAAGTATTTCAATTTGTAACAAATAAAGACCATTCATACTCTATTAATTTAACAAATGCAGAAGACGAATTGCAACTGAAAGGTTATATGGTAGATACAAACAGTTCTTTTAACGCCTATGCTCATCTTACCGATGAAAAGTTCAAAGAATTTGTTCAAAAGGGAGGTTTCAGAACAAAATATAAATTGAGAAAATCAAGAATGTAAATCTGTTTCATTCTTCGAAACATTTTCAGGTTTTCAAATCCTCACATCTTCAAATTAAATTACCTTTGCCGTCCAATAAATTAAAAAATGGAAAATAAAAGAGTACGATTACGTTTTGCACCTAGCCCCACAGGCGGCTTACACATGGGCGGTGTTCGCACAGCATTATTCAGTTATTTATTTGCCAAAAAACATAATGGCGATTTTATATTACGTATTGAAGATACTGACCAAACCCGCTATGTTAAAGGCGCAGAAGAATATATTATAGAATCATTAAAGTGGTGCGGCATCGAACCTAATGAAGGTGTAGGTTTTGGCGATGGCCCGCATGCTCCTTACCGCCAGAGTGAACGTAAAGAGCTTGGAATCTATGCTAAATATTCGAAACAACTGATTGATGGCGGACATGCATATTATGCATTTGATACGAACGAGGAACTGGATGCAATGCGTAAACGGTTGGAAGCTGCTAAAGTAGTGGCTCCGCAATATAATTCGGTATCGCGCCAGAATATGCGTAACTCATTGACACTATCAGAAGATGAAGTTAAAAAACTGCTTGATGCCGGAACACCTTATGTGGTGCGGCTTAAAGTGCCGAGAAATGAAGAGATACGTTTCCATGATATTATTCGCGGCTGGGTAGTTGTGAATTCTACTCAGGTAGATGATAAAGTTTTATTGAAGAGTGATGGCATGCCAACCTACCATTTGGCGCACATTGTAGATGATATTGATATGGAAATATCTCATGCTGTTCGCGGCGAAGAATGGTTGCCGTCGGCTCCTGCTCATATTTTAATATATCGTTATCTTGGCAAGGAAGATGTAATGCCAAAATTGGCACACCTTCCATTGATTCTGAAACCGGACGGTAACGGTAAACTTTCAAAACGTGATAAGTCGGGAATACCAATGTTCCCGCTCAACTGGTTTGACGAACGGACAAACGAAAGCTATGTAGGCTATCGCGAATCAGGTTTTTTCCCGGAAGCATTTGTCAATATGTTGGGCATGCTTGGCTGGAATCCGGGTACTCCGCAGGAAATATTTTCGTTACAGGAATTGATAGAAGCATTTTCATTTGAACGGGTAAATAAGTCAGGAGCTAAATTCGACCCTGAAAAAACAAAGTGGTTCAATCAGCAATATTTAAGAAAGAAAAGTGATGCGGAGTTGGCAGAATTATTTCTTCCAATACTAAAAGAAAATGGAGTATCGGCCGAGACATCATATATAGAAGGCGTATGCAGACTGGTAAAAGAGAAAGCACATTTCGTAAATGAGTTTTGGGCTGGAGGAAGTTATTTCTTTATTGCTCCTACAAGTTACGATGAGAAAGTAATTGCGAAGAAATGGAATGAAAATTCGAAAGGTGTTTTCACTAAATTAATAGAAGAGTTTACCGCATTGAATGTATGGGACGCAACAACAATACACAATGCAATAGTTGAAACGGAAACAAAAACTTCTGCTAAAGTTGATTTGCAATTGTTGCGCGTACTTACTTCCGGTGCTGCCGGAGGACCTGCAATACACGATATGCTTGTATTGCTTGGCAAGGAAGAAGTAATTAAAAGATTGAATAGCGCTTTACAAACTCTAAATTCTAATTCCTAAATTCTAAAAACAATGCACAAAGTAATAGTAGAGGGAATAAAAGTGTATGCTTACCACGGCTGCATGGAAGAAGAAGCAAGGTTGGGCGGCAATTATGAGGTTGATGTAGTCATAGAAACTGATTTTACAGAGGCAGCCAAAACAGATGATTTAAGTAAAACAGTTGATTATGTTACTGTTTGCGAAATAGTGAAATCTGAAATGGCAATTCGTTCCAAATTAATAGAACAGGTAGGTAAACGAATAGTAGATAGAATAAAGAAAGAAATAAAAGGAGTTCTGAAAATTAAAGTTAAGGTAAATAAACTTAATCCTCCAATAAATGGAGTGGTAAGTTGCGTGAGCATAGAAATAGAAGAATAAGTTTTTGTTTCGAAATAATTTTTACCTTTGCGCTTCTTAAAAATAAAAGGTCCTGTGGCCGAGTGGCTAGGCTGAGCTCTGCAAAAGCTCCTACTGCGGTTCGAATCCGCACGGGACCTCAAAATCCTCCTCTGACAATAACAGAGGAGGATTTTTGTTTTCGGAAATTCATTTGCCGTAAGTAATATCCGGCATAATAAATATCTGTGCCGGCTTTATCAGTTATAAAATAGTTCACTGCTGAATCCTCCTTTCTATTTGTTTCATGAAGTTGGTAAACTTGTTGTACATTTGACGGATAGAAAAGCAGAAGCATTAAAAAAATACAGGCAATAAAATCTCTCCTGAAAGAATATTTTGCCAATAAACGATTGCCGAAAAATAGTATGATGCAGTTGTTGCTTACCCGAATAAAAAGTATTAAGGAATAATTATAAAACTTGTGCAGTTGATACATCAGTTTTAATACATCATTAAAAATAAGTATGAATATGGAAACGGAAAAACTGATTATAGATTCGGAGAAAATTATACATATCCTGCTAAAGCAGTTGATGTATCTTAAGAATGAAAATGCGTATATAAGAAATAAGGCTGGCTTAAATTCTTTGGATGACGAGGCACTAAAAAATAACATAGGAGCAAAACCTATAATTAATGATGCATTTGAAAATAAGATAGGTGCAAATTCTTTATCTAATGAAGCATCAAAAAATAACATAGGAGCAAAACATTTAATTAATGATGCACCTGAAAATAAGGTAGGTGATAAATCTGTGTTTGAGGCCTTGCCGGCTTTAAATGGAAAAGGAAATACAGAAATAATGTTATATACGGTTTTTGAGCAGGGTCTTATTTCTGCACTTGAACAATACATAAAAACGGGAGATGGTCAAAAAACGCTTTATAATTATTATGCAGGTTTTGTGGAAGCAGTAACTGATAAAAATATGGAAGCAGCAAAAATGAAAGAAGCAGCAAAAAATGTAATCCTGGAGGATACTCATATTCTGCCAGAGCTGATACAAATTGATGTGCCTTCGCTCGAAAAATTGAAAGTTGCTTTATACGGGCACTTGCCACGCACAGCAATGAAGGATTTATATGAAAATGTTGCTTATGAATTATTCTATTTACATAACTTCGGAAAAGCTACCGGAACGGAATTGCGAAAATCCGGCATACTTTCCAAGCCAGGATTTACCAAGCATTTGACAAAGTTGAAGGAATATGGTTTGATAAAAAAACAACCGCCAAGTAATTATGTACTCACCGAAAATTCGAAACATATTTTGCTGAAATTATTTGGAGTACCAAAAAAATAATTAAAAGCAACTATGGAAATTGTTTTCTAATAAAAATATCTGAATGAAGAATTCAAAATTATTAATAAGAAAAGAAGTATTAGTCCTATCTTCGTGGGATAAAATAAATGGAATATGAGTTATCCGTACCAAATAAAAACATTAGAAGATTACAAAAAAGATTATAATAAGAGCATCAGTGACCCTGAATCGTTCTGGACTCCGATTGCTGAAACATTTACTTGGAGAAAAAAATGGGATAAGGTTCTTGATTGGAATTTTAAAGACCCGAAAATATCATGGTTTAGCGGAGGCAAATTAAATATTACTGAAAATTGCATTGACAGACATCTTGAAAAAAACAGCAATACACCTGCTATTATTTGGGAATCGAACGATCCGGAAGAACACCATAGAGTGCTTACCTACAAGGAACTTCATTTTAAAGTAGTTCAGTTTGCAAATGTTTTAAGAAATAACGGTGCTAAAAAAGGTGACCGGATATGTATATATATGGGTATGATTCCTGAATTGGCTATTGCTACTTTGGCATGTGCGCGAATTGGCGCTATACATTCGGTTATATTCGGCGGCTTTTCGGCTCAGGCTATCGCCGACAGGCTGGATGATGCAAAAGCTGAATTTATTATTACCTGCGACGGTGCATTCAGAGGAACAAAGGACATTCCTTTAAAGAGCGTGATTGATGATGCATTGGTTGGAAATCATACTGTAAAAAAAGTTATTGTTTGTACCCGCACCCGCACCCCTGTAAGCATGATAAAAGGTCGCGATGTTTGGTGGGAAGATGAAATTAAAAAAGTGGAAACTCATGGAAATCCCGATTTGCCTGCCGAAGAAATGGATGCTGAAGATATGCTGTTTATTCTCTATACCTCAGGTTCCACAGGAAAACCAAAGGGTGTAGTGCATACAACTGCCGGATATATGATATGGACTAACTATACATTTGTGAACGTGTTTCAATATCAACCCGGTCAGGTACATTTCTGCACTGCAGATATTGGATGGATTACAGGACACAGTTACATTATCTACGGACCTTTAAGCGCAGGAGCTACCGCTTTGATGTTCGAAGGCTTGCCTACATCGCCTGATGCCGGCCGTTTCTGGGATATTGTAGAAAAATATAAAGTGAACATATTATACACTGCTCCTACCGCCATCCGCAGCTTAATGGCTTATGGGAATGATTATATAAATGGGAAAGATTTAAGTTCTCTGAAAGTGCTTGGTTCTGTTGGCGAACCTATTAATGAAGAAGCATGGAACTGGTATAATGTAAATATCGGCAAGGAGAAATGCCCGATAGTTGACACTTGGTGGCAAACAGAAACAGGAGGTGTGATGATATCCAACCTTGCAAATGTTACACCTGCAAAACCATCTTTTGCCACACTGCCGCTTCCGGGAATTCTACCTTGTCTGATGGATGAAAATGGCAGTGAAATAGAAGGTAATAATGTAAACGGAAACCTGTGTATTAAAATGCCATGGCCCGGAATAATACGTACCACCTACGGAGACCACGAACGCTGCAAACAAACTTATTTTTCGGCTTATGAAAATAAATACTTTACAGGAGATGGCTGCATGCGCGATTCGGAAGGTAATTATCGTATTACAGGTCGCGTTGATGATGTATTAAATGTTAGCGGTCATCGTATCGGAACTGCTGAAGTGGAGAATGCCATTAATATGCATGCAGGCGTTATCGAAAGTGCAGTGGTTGGTTATCCTCACGATATAAAAGGTCAGGCAATTTATGCTTATGTCATTTACGATGGTAGCCATGGAGATTCAAACTTGTCAAAACAGGATATAATTCAAACTGTATCCCGCATTATAGGACCAATAGCAAAGCCTGATAAAATTCAATTTGTACCTGGATTACCTAAAACCCGAAGCGGAAAAATTATGCGCCGCATTCTACGGAAGATTGCTGAAGGAGACGTTACAAACCTTGGCGACACTTCCACTTTGATTGACCCTGCTTTGATTGAACTAATACTTGAAGGAAAATTATAATATTGGAATTTTTGCAGAAACAATTTCCTTATTCATTTTAATAAGAATATAAATAACCAAATTCAACTCCTTTTGCTTACCAACGAATTTTTAAAAATAAAGAGGAGGTTATAAATCATCAATGAGTCCAAATAAATTAATATTCTCTGCTACTCATCAGCAAATTATTTTAGTTCTTGTAGCTCTTGGATTAAACCTAAATACTTTATTTCATGATTATGCACTCGACGATTGCGTAGTATTAACCCAAAACACACTGGTACAAAAAGGTATAAAAGGCATTCCTAAACTGCTGACTACCGATTATGTATACGGATATTCTACAAAAGAAAATATACTATCCGGTGCCCGCTACCGTCCGCTTTCACTCATCTTATTTGCCGTTGAATATCAATTTTTCGGCGCCAATCCATTTATAAGCCATCTTATCACAGTATTATTATTTGCCTCATTAATTGTTTTGCTCTATAAATTACTGAAAAACTATTTGTTTCCCCAGCAGCATTATTTATTCGCATTCATCACCTGCCTGCTGTTTGCAGTACATCCCATCCATACCGAAGTAATAGCAAACGTAAAAAGCCGAGATGAAATAATCACCTTTATATTTCTCATTCTTTCACTCATTTCACTTATTAAATACATCGATTTCAAAAAAACAGGACACCTTTTTCTCAGTCTTCTTTATTTCTTACTCGCACTGTTAACCAAGGAAACAGCAGTAACATACATAGCAATAGTTCCGTTGATAATTTATTTCTTTCTTAATCAAACCATCAAAAAATCACTTTACTATTCAATACCTTTCGCTATTTTGTTTATCGTATATTTAGTTTTACGATTGGCAATTGTAGGCTTCGAGAAATACCCTGTAACTGATGTTACCAATGCACCATATCTATATGCCACTGCTTCCGAAGCCTTCGCCACCAAAGTGTTTATTCTGTTTAAATATTTATGTCTGCTTATATTTCCGAATCCATTAACCACCGATTATGGATACAATCAAATACCATATATCACCATCTTTTCTGCCAAATTTATTGGTTCATTTATTTTATTATTCAGCATGATTATTTATGCAGTTTATACTTTCAAAAACAAATCGCTGCTCTCTTTTTCCATCCTTTATTTTTTCATAACCATATCACCGGCAACAAATTTTATATTTGACCTCGGCGCTCCTTTAGCCGAAAGGATGCTGTTTCAGCCTTCACTGGCATTTTGTATTGCAGTTGCTTTCCTCTTTTTGAAAGCCGAAAAGAAAGCAAAACTTATTTCGTATGGTTTGCTTTCAATAATTCTGATTTTGTTTTCCATAAAAACAATTGCACGTAATAATGACTGGAAAAATAATGAAACCATTATTCTTGCTGATGTTACAACATCGCCCGATTGTTCGCGCCTCAATTTATATGCCTGCGAACAATTCATTATAAAAGCGAATGCAGAAACCAATGCCGATTTGAAAATAGAATACTTAAATAAAGCCATAACTTATGGCGAGAAGTCATTAAAAATCCATTCAAAGTTTGCGTATATATATCAGCGATTAGGCTTTGCATATTTCAATCAGCAAAACTATTTTAAAGCTGCCGACCTTTGGCTGCAGGCTTCCAAGCTCGACCCCGATGATATGGAAACAAAACAATGGCTTGGTAATTTAAGCAATACATTTTATAAGCAGGGTAATAGTTTTTCGGAACAAAACAAAACGGATGAAGCAATAAAATGTTATTTGAAAGCTACCAAATTAAATAAAAATAACATAGAAGCATGGTATAATCTTGGTGGTAATTATTTTATTAATAAAGACTCCGCCAATGCAGCAAAAGCATGGGATATTGTAAAACAACTCGACCTGAATTTTCCTATAAAAAAACAGGATTTTAATCATAATTAAACTCTCCCAACTCTGTTAACTTTGCAGGCAATTATGAATATTAATAGTTTTCTGCTTTCTTCAAAACATCAGTTAATAATACTGCTGCTGTTTGCCGTCGGATTAAATATTAATCCCTTGTTTAATCAATACGCAGTGGACGATGCAATAGTTTTAACCAATAATAAATTTGTTGAAAAAGGCATAAAAGGTATCCCGGAAATTGTTACTCAGGATTATTTTAAAGGACTTGGAACATTAAAAGGAAATGAACTTTCGGGCGGTCGTTACCGTCCATTTGCGTTAATTGTTTTTGCTATAGAATATCAGTTCTTTGGTGCCAATCCATTCATCAGTCATTTAATAAACGTACTTCTTTTCGCCATATTAATTGTATTACTCTATCAACTTCTTCACAAATATATTTTTAAAGAACAAAACAAATATCTTGCATTTATTACCTGCCTGCTTTTCGTTACGCATCCCATACACACCGAAGTTATAGCCAATGTAAAAAGCCGTGACGAACTTATTGTATTTATTTTACTTGTCATTTCGTTAATCAGATTAATAAAGTATTTCGAAACAAAGTCATCAGGGAAATTAATAACAACCCTGATTTGTTTTTTACTCGCATTGCTTACCAAAGAAAGCTCCGCAGCATTTATTGCAATAGTTCCTGCGGTTTTATTTTTCTTTTATAATCAGTCATTCAAAAAATCGATACTATTTTCAATTCCTTTAATAATTGTTTTTATTGTATATATCGCTCTCCGATTTAGTATTGTCGGCTTTCATTCAGCTGCCTCCAATCTTATTCTAAACACACCGTACTTATTCGCTTCCCTCTCACAGGCTTTTGCTTCCAAAGTATTTATTCTGTTTAAATATATCCTGTTATTATTTATCCCGCATCTTTTATCTTCTGATTATTCTTACAATCAAATCCCTTATGTTGATATAAATTCAGCTCAATTTATTTTCTCATTATTATTCTTATTAAGTTTAATTGCTTATGCAATCATTACTTCAAAAACTAAATCACTCATTTCATTCTCTATAATTTTCTTTTTTATAAACATCTTTTTAGTGTCTAATTTAATTGTAAACATCGGTGCCCCATTAGCCGAACGTCTTTTGTTTCAGCCATCTCTGGCTTATTGCATCGTAATCGCATCGTTATATCTTAAAGCAAATAAAAATTATAAAGTGCTTGCCAATTCTGCTTTGTTAATCGTTTTACTTTTATTCTCAATAAAAACTATTTCAAGAAATGCCGACTGGAAAAACAATGACACACTTTATTTTGCTGATGTAATTACTTCACCCAATAGCCTGCGGACAAATATGTATGCTGCCGAAAGTTATCTTAACAAAGCAAATGCAGAAAAAAATGCAGATTTGAAAACCGAATACTTTAATAAATCAATTTATTATGGCGAGCATGCAATTAATATTTATCAAAAAGACGCATTTATTTATATGAATCTTGGTTCGGCTTATTTTGGTGTTAAAGATTATTTTAAAGCTGCTGACCTTTGGCAACAGGCATATAAATTAGAACCCGCAGAGCCGGAAGCTAAAAAAGCAACCGATTTTATAAGTTCTTTTTTATTCACACAGGGAAATAGTTATTATGAAAAAGGTAACATTGATGATGCTATAAAGTATTATAAAAAGGCAACAGAATTAAATACAGATAACATAGAAGCATGGTATAATCTCGGTGGAAGTTATTACACGAAACTGGATACACTTAATGCTAAGTTGGCTTGGAATAGAGTAAAACAATTAGCTCCAAAACATAAATTTAATAAACAGGAATTCATAAATAACTAAATTATGACTACAAATAATTTCAACTTCAAACCAGCATATCAGTTAATCATTCTATTACTTTTTGCATTAGGATTAAACTTTAATACCTTGTTCAGTGATTATACACTCGACGACAGCGTGGTAATGACATCTAATTCGCTTGTAGAAAAAGGAATAAAAGGAATACCCGAAATATTCACTTCCAATCTTGTTGACGAATCCAAAGGTCCTCATGCCAACTTAAATCAGGCGCGTTACCGTCCGCTTTCAACTGCAACTTTTGCTGTCGAATATCAATTGTTCGGAAAGAATCCTGTGGTAAGCCATTTAATAAATGTATTGATTTTTATGCTGCTGATGACTCTTCTTTATTTTGTTCTGCAAAAATCCATCTTTCGTGAACAACATAAATATTTAGCTTTCCTCACTTGTATTATCTATATTGCACATCCAATACATACCGAAGTAATAGCAAATGTAAAAAGCCGAGATGAACTTATTACTTTTCTGTTTCTTATTATCTCATTAACATTATTTATTAGGTATAACCAAACTCGTTCCATAGTAAAGTTTGTCTTTGCATCTATATGTTTTTTCCTCGCATTGCTAACCCGCGAAAGTGCAATAACATTCGTTGCTGTGGTACCGCTTATTATGTATTTCTTTTTTAATCGTAATCTTAAACAATCTCTGGTTTATGCTGTTCCATTGATTATTGTATCTGGTGTATTTCTTTTCATTCGGTATTCAGTAACACATAACAATCATGAACCGGCACCTTTGTTAGTTCTTAATTCGCCTTTTCTATATGCTTCTGCCGGCGAAGCTTTTGCAACAAAAACTTTTATATTATTAAAATATATCAGCTTGTTGATATTTCCACATCCATTGTCCTGGGATTATGGATTTAATCAAATACCATATATTAAATTAGCTTCCTTTCAGTTTGTATTTTCTTTCATCGTATTGGTTTCATTACTTGTTTATGCACTTTATACATTCAAACAAAAGTCATTGTATTCCTTTTGTATATTATACTTTTTTGTTACCATTTCCTTGGTCAGTAATTATATTGTAGATGTAGGAACTCCTTTATCCGAAAGGTTTCTATTTCAACCATCTCTTTCTTATTGTATAGTTTTGGCTTCCTTTTATTTTAAATTGGAAAGGATTCCTAAAGTTATTACAAATAGTATTCTTATTCTAATTTTAGGTTTGCTGTCATTGAAAACGGTACTGAGAAACAGAGTCTGGGAAAATAATGAAACACTTGATTTAACAGATGTTGTTACTACACCTAACAGCGAAAGGACAAATCAATATGCTACAGAACTATATATTTTAAAAGGAAACAAAGAGTTTAATATTGATTTGAAAAATGAATATTATAATAATGCCATCAATTACTGTAAACGTTGTCTTGAAATTTATCCTGATAATCCCATTGCAATTATGGAGCTTGGTTCGGCATATTACGGTTTGAATGATTATGATAATACCGCAGTTTATTGGAAGAAGATGTATAAATTACTTCCCAATGACCCTCAGGCAAAATACTGGGTAGAAACATTAAGCAATGTTTTTAACAAACAGGGAAATGGTTTTAATAATCAGGGGAAAATAGATGATGCCATAAGATGTTATAAAAAAGCAACCGAATTGAATTACGACAATGTGGAAGCCTGGTATAATCTGGGAGGAAATTATTATTTAAAAAAGGATTCAACTAATGCTGATTTGGCTTGGGGAATTGTGAAAAAGCTAAAACCAAATCATGAATTTAACATGGACGATTTCAGTAAATGAAATGAAATAAATTATAATGAAATATAAATAGTAATAACTTGAATGGAAATTAAAAAACCTGTTCTTACTCCAAAACTTCAATTATATCTGTTAATCTTTATTGCGGTTGCATTAAATTTTAATACATTATTTAATGAATATGCAGTTGATGATGAATTGGTACTAACAAAAAATACTCTTGTAACAAATGGTATTTCAGGGATTCCAAAACTACTTACTCACGATCTTTTATACGGCACTCCTAATGCAGAGAATTCATTAACTCAGGCTCGGTACCGCCCTTTTTCACTGGTTATATTTGCTATAGAATATCAGTTATTTGGGGCAAATCCATTTGTAAGTCATTTAATAAATATTTTATTGTTCACTATATTAATCATTCTTCTTTTTAAGTTATTGCAAAACCTTTTCCAAGAATATAATAGCTATCTGGCTTTTGTTGCCTGTCTCCTTTTTGTAGTTCATCCCATACATACAGAAGTTATTGCAAACGTAAAAAGTCGTGATGAAATAATAACAGTTATTTTACAGCTTATTTCCCTTTTTTATTTTATCCGATATTCCGAAAAGCGTTCTGTTCCTTCTTTGATTATTGGGTTATGCAGTTATTTTCTTGCATTGTTAACACGCGAAAGCGCAGTAACTTTTATAGCTATTATTCCTTTAGTATTATATTTCTTTTTCAATCAAAGTATTAAAAAAGCCTTGCTTCAATCTCTTCCTTTAATAGCGGTTTTTATCGGTTATATACTTCTCCGAATATATATAGTAGGGTTCAGTAATCCTACAACAAACAGTATACTTGACAGTCCATTTTTATTTGCTTCATCCTCACAAGCCTTTGCTACCAAAGTTTATATTTTATTAAAAGATATTTGTCTTTTATTTTTTCCTCATCCATTGTATTTCGATTATGGTTTTAATCAAATACCTTATGTTAATATTTTATCTTTTCAATTTCTAATTTCTGTATTGGTATTAACAAGTCTGATAAGTTATGCCATTTATACTTTCCGAAGGAAGGCAATTGTTTCATTCAGTATATTTTATTTTCTAATTAC
The DNA here is from genome assembly GCA_903870175.1 of uncultured Bacteroidota bacterium. Lineage (GTDB taxonomy): Bacteria > Bacteroidota > Bacteroidia > 2-12-FULL-35-15 > 2-12-FULL-35-15 > 2-12-FULL-35-15. Next base: position 10,694 of record CAIQBY010000359.1, on the reverse strand, counting down.
AATTTCTCTGGCATCAAATATATTAGTAGATATCGGCACTCCCTTGTCCGAGCGCCTTTTATTTCAGCCTTCTTTAGCTTTTTGCATTGTCATTGCTCTTTTTTATTTAAAGACAGTTAAGCATTTCAAAATTGTTGTCAACGCTATATTCTTAATCATTTTAGTTTTGTTTTCCATAAAAACAATTTCACGAAATACTCAATGGAAAAACAATCAAACTCTTTTTTTTGCTGATGTGATTTCTGCACCTGATAGTTTCCGTACTAATTTATATGCCGCCATCAATTATGCTTTAAAGGCAGATAAGGAAACTGATAAAGAGCTTAAAAAACATGATTTCCAAAAAGCCGCTTTTTATGGCGAAAAGTCTCTTTCTATTTACCATAATTATCCCGATACTTATTTGGTATTGGGAGATGCTTATTTTGGTCTTCATGCTTATTATAAAGCCGCAGATAACTGGATACTCGCTGATAAATTTGACAGTTCCAATCCTCCGGCACTTAAAAGAGCAAATATGTTGAGTGCTTTTTTGTTTGAGGAAGGGATAAATTTTTATCGGAAACATAATATTAATGAAGCCATTAAATGTTTTCAAAAATCGACGGAATTGAATAATAAAAATGTGGAATCCTGGTATTATTTAGGAGGTATTTATTTTGCAATGGATGATACAAAAAACGGAATTGAAGCTTGGCAAAATGTGATTAATTTATCTCCAAATCATCCCATAAATAAAGACCAATTTCACAATTAAATGTCCTTCTCAGCTATAAAGACATTGTTTAATTTAAAAATTCCAATTCCCTTTCTTGTACTTACTCCAAATTAATTTTAACATTTATTTAAACCAAAAAATGGATGAATTTTGTTTTATTTAAAGCATTAATTTTTATTAGGTTGTCGGTTAATACCCCGAGGCTCTGCCTCGGAATTAAAAAAATCCTTTAACTGATACCTCGAGGCTCTGCCTCGGGGTAATTCATTACTTAAACTCTGCTAATTTCCAAAGTATTTAAATTTTATTTTTGCTCTTTCCGTATCGAATTTCAATAAAAACGTATTCGGATTTTCGAGAGAATATACTACCTGAAACAAATCCTGATTTTTAGCTACTGCAGGACGCAAATATCTATAAACCGAACTATATCCTAATTTATCCAGCACTAAATAATCTACTTTCTTATCAATAAAATCAATAAATATTTCTTTATCACTTTCGCTGTCCTTATAATTGGTAACATAACAATTGGCATAATAATAAAAAATTCCGGGCTTTCTGCAAGCAACCATTAGCTTATTATTATTCATATTTTTTATCTGTTCTGCCATTGCAAAGTAGTTTTTGTAAGCAGGCGCATATTCCTTTTCAGCAGCCATTAAATGAATGTCTTCCATACCAAAAATAAAAAAGAAAGAAAGCAACAAAAAACCGTAAGGCAAAAGGGCCGGCAGTTTTGTTTTATTTCTTTCAAAAATCAAAGTGATTAAATAATAAACTCCGTAAAAAAAACAAAAAGCAATAAACGGAGCCAATGGCAATACATACCTATAAAAATTACCTCCATGCCATGCAAGAAAAACAAATATGTTACCTATAAAATAGAAAACAAAAAGATAATTGTACTTTCTGATTTTCCATGCACCCAAAAACGTAAGTGCTAACATCAGTAAAATCAATATTATTACTATTGAAATAGGTATTTCATTCATTCTAATAAAAGGAAAAAGTACTTCGGTGAACCCTTTAATTACAGTATCATATAAATTTACTTTAATTTTCCCAATAAAATCACCTGCCGAATTTATTTGCCCTTGTTCGGGTCTCCATGCATTCACTGCCAGCATGGTTCCCAAGTATCTGCTTTTAATATCAAGTAACCAATTTCGGATAAACCATGGAAGGTATAAAACAAAAAATCCGGTTACCAAACTAAGTACTTGTTTCCATTTCCTTTCAATAAGCCAATGAATTGCTATTGCAACAAGTAATACAATTCCAATACTTCTTACATAAAAAGAAATTACTGAGAATAGAATAACGCCATAAAAATATTTTGATTTAATAAAGTCAATCCGATCATTCAATTTTAAAACACAGTAGAAGGTTAATAATGAAAAAAACAAGTAAGGCATTTCAGACATAATTATGGTAGAAAACCTCAACAGACCGCTATTTAAAAATAGAAGCACGCATATTGAAAATGACAATTGAATATTCGTTATGACCTTGCTGGCTATATTATATAATAGCAATATACTTCCAAGAAAAAACAATCCATTAATAACTTTAAATAAAACTATATTATTACCTCCCACAATCATTTCCAACGCGAGAATACAGGGATACCCTGGCGGGAACCAATTAGTTGGAATAGAGTTTGGAGTGTATGGAAATGAATACCCTTTCCCCTCAATAATAGATTTAGCTAAATTCAGGTATTCAAAATTATCACCGTTTAGATCGAATTTTACATCAAATATATATATATATGAAATGATGAAAACAATGCACAAAATTATCTGGTTAACCAGATAAAAATATTTTTTACTATTTGCTGACATTACCCAATATTATTACCTTTGTGAAAAGGAAGCCATAATATAATTCGAATTGTAAATTATTCACCTAAATTTTTACTAATAGGTTGCAAGTTTACACTTTTTTTGAATCTTAAATATCATTATTAATAATTGGACTTATTTTTAAAATATACTCGAAAGGTATACTCACAAAGGGCTTCAATTAAGTCCATGCCCTATTACTCAAGATTAACTGCATTTTCGCAGTTTTTTTTCAATCTAAAATCATATCTAAGACTGATGCAAGTCATAAACTCGCTTTGTTTTTGTTCAGACCTTTGTGTCATGAAATTGTCATAGTGATAATTCAAAAATAAAAAAGTAATAACAAAAGTAATTAACAATTAAAAACAAAGAAATCATGAAAAAATTAATCATTTCAGCAGCATTAGGGTTAATGATACCGTTAATGAGCATCGGACAAAGCACATTGGGTCCTGGAGCAACTGGTAGTTCACTAACAGTAGCAGGTTCACCACACAACTTTTCAGGTCAGACTTGGAACAGTTACAACAGTACAACAATGCAAGGAGGACAAATTTGCCAACCTTGTCACACACCACACAATGCAATCAGCCCTACTATTACAGGTAATGCCGCTCCATTGTGGAATCACACATTCACAACTGCGACTTATTCAATGTACACCGGTTTCGAATTCGGAACATTAACCACTACAGGTGCATACATTGGTTATGGAGTAACTGCACCTGACGGAACTTCAAAATTATGCTTATCCTGTCATGACGGTTCTGTGGCACTAGGCGCTTATGGAGGACAAACAGGTACTTTATATATGAATGATGTAGCACCAGGAGCAAACTTAGGAACAGATTTAACAAACGACCATCCTATTTCATTCCCTTATGACTCTGTAGTTGCAGGTGGAGTACATGATAAGAACTTTATCTACAGTCAATATGCAGCCGGTGGTAGCGGTACTTATGTTACTTATACTTCTTCCGGTAAAACTGTTGGGTCAAAATTGGATGCAAATGGTGAAGTACAATGCACTTCTTGTCATGGACCACACAGCAATAGCAGAGGATACCAGTTATCAATGGACAACAGAGGTTCTGCACTTTGCTTATCTTGTCACAAAAAATAACAAACAACAAAAATTTATTACTTTTGGAGGGCGAATTTTTTCGCCCTTTTTTTTAACCTTAACCTTAAATTTATGAAAAATCTTCTGTCATCGGAATATGTTGAGTTCAATGGTTTATATTTTCGTAAACTTAAATCAACGCAAAAATTAGTTGGATTCACCTTTTGGGTTTTTATTTTTTCTATATCAATTATTTTATCCGGTTGTAAAACTAAAAAACTTGCAAATGAAAGTGAAGTAAAGCCATTTGTTATTTATCCAGCCCCACCTGAACAAGCGCGTATTCAGTTTTTAACAAAATACACAACTTCAGCAGACTTGGGCAAAAAGCAACCAGCTTTTACTAAATTAATTGTGGGTCAGGTTAAATCAAAAAGAATTGTTAAACCTTACGGGATAGCGATACATAAAGGGAAGATTTATGTGTGCGACCAATATGGAGGAGGGATGGAAATAATAGATCTTGAAAAGAAAGAGTTTCAATATTTTCAACCTCGTGGCAAAGGGCAATTGAGAGCGCCAATCAATTGTTCGGTTGATGAAAAAGGTTATTTATATGTGGCTGATGTTGGTCGTCAGGAAATAGTTGTTTTTGATGAAAACGGAAAATATGTAAAATGTTTTGGTGAAAAAGAAAAATTTAAACCCACGGATGTCTTTGTTTATCAAGATAAAATCTTCGTTGCAAATCCATCTGATAATAAGATAAATGTATTTGGTAAAGATTCGACTAATAAATTATTGTATTCTTTTCCTAATGTTGAACCAACAGATAAAGCCTTTTTAGGTTTACCTGCAAATATTACAATTGGTAAAGAAAGAGTTTATGCCGCAGACTTTGGTTATTCCATGATAAAAATATATACACCTGATGGAAAGTATATTGATACGATAGGTTCCAGAGGTGATAGCCCGGGGCAGTTTACAAAATTAAAAGGAATTGCTGTTGATAGTGAAGCAAATGTATATGCCGTAGATGCAGGTTTCGACCATATTCAAATTTTCAATAAAGATGGAAAGTTATTATTGGTGTTTGGCGGTCATTATCAGGAACAAGGAGCTGGAGGTTTAATTATACCTGCTAAAGTGATAATTGATTATGATAATTTAAAATATTTTCAAAAATATGTTGACCCTGCTTACGATTTAAAATATCTGATTCTTGTCAGCAGCCAATATGGGCCAAATTTAATTAATGTATATGGTAGGGTGGAGCCAAAAGTAAAACCTAAATAACATATTTATATAAATTATAGCTTCCTACTAATTTTAGAAATTTAACAATTCAATTAAGCCATTTATTTTATTCTTCACTGAGATAAACTGGCGCTTTATATTTTATTATTGCTTACTTTTTTTATCATTCTCTTAAACCAAGAAAATATACAGAGAAACTAATGATTGATGTAAGAAATATGTTTGATTGTAAACGTGCTATAAGTCATATTTTATTTTGATTTTATAAACAAAACGTGCTGTAAATCATATTTTATTTTAATGTATCCATTTAATTTTGCCAATGATATTAATTAACACATTTATTGATTAACATCACAACTGTCATCCGACATTTTTATGGAAATTGTTAATAAAAAATCTCTTATCAAATTTTTATTATGTATTGTATTTGTTGCAATGACACTTGTACGCTGTACCCCAGAAAAGCAGTTTAAAGTATTATCTTTCTTCTTTGATGGTGTTCCCGATTCGACAAAAAAAACTGAAGCAGCTTCTGCTGTGAAGAATGATTCACTTGGAGTTCCTATTGTAAAAAATATCAAACCGGAGTCGTATTTACATAAACCTTACGGAGAAAATAAATGCAACAGTTGTCATCAGGGAGATTTTTCGAATAGACTCTTAAAGCCGGTACCGGAATTGTGTTACACCTGTCATGAAGATTTTAATAATAAGTTTCAAATATTACATGGGCCTGTAGCTTCCGGAAATTGTTTGGCTTGCCATAATCAACACGAAGCAAAATATGAAAAACTTTTGGAGAGAGAAGGACAGCAAATATGCCTGTATTGCCATGAATCCAAACAAGTGTTGAAAAACAAAGTGCATAAAACAGTAGGTACGCAAAACTGTACTAACTGCCATAATCCACATGGCGGTGATAACAGAGGAATACTAAACAAAGGTGTTTGTTATACCTGCCACGAGAATTTTGAAAATAAATATAATTTTGTTCATGGTCCTGTGGTATCGGGAAATTGCGGAGGTTGCCATGATTCACATGGTTCTACAGCTCCTAAATTACTGCTTCGCGAAGCACAGCAAATTTGTTTATTCTGTCATAATGCTGATCAGGTATTTAAAAATAATGCACATAAAATAGTAAAAACAAAAAACTGCATTGATTGCCATAATCCACATGGTGGAGAAGACCGTTATATTTTAGTGGAGTCGATAAGACCTTATATTACAAAACCGTCCGGTAAAAATTCAGGTAGCACAAAATCAGATTCTGCTTCCATTGGAAATGCCATAAATACTAATGGAAAGGATAGTGTTATCAGAAATTCAGGTACGCAAAAAAATGATAAATCACCTGTGAAAAACATTAACAGTGGCAAAGAAAAAAACAATGTAGGTGCAGGTAATCCTTCTAAAAACAATATTAATGCTAGTAAAGATAACAAGATGACAAATACTGTTTCGCCAAAGAACTATATGTCAACTGCGAAAAATACGATGGGAAGCAAAGAAAAAAATAATATTAATTCAGGTAAGCCTTCCGATAATTATATTAATACAGCTAAAGAAAAGAATAAGGCATCTGCTGATATTAAACCTAATACAGTTGATAATAAAGCAAAAGCCACTTCACAGACTAAGCCTGCAACACAGACAAATACGAATACAACAAACACGGTGAAAGAAAAACCAAAAGCTGTGATTGTTCCTCAGGCTAAAACAGAAAGCAAGAAAACTAAAACAGAAGATATTGTTAAACCGGGCGAACCTTCGTTAAAGAATGCTGATACAGTATTAAAGAAAATTAATACTCAAATAATAAATAATAAAACAGGTGCTAAAATTTCTGCTGAACCAAAATTAGTTATCCCATTTGTATATAAACCAAAGCCAAAGGCAGTGGAAAATAATGTAGGATATGCACCTGATAATATTTTAGCAGAGCCTGAAACTAATAGTAAAAACAACACATTCCAGTTATATAAACCTTTGCCAAAAAAAGAAAATAAATAATCAGGAATAATTGAAAGAGAATAAAAAGTGAAATCAAAGAGATACATATTATATTGTTTTTTATTGATAAGTCTGGCTGGGTTTTCTCAAAGCGACCCTGCACCTTTTAAATTCTGGCAGCTTACATCATTGTCAGGTCAGGTGTTGCTTAGAGGCAATTATTATATGAACGAACTTACCAACGGTGATGTAACTACACGACAGACAGATGCCTTTTTTAATGGTATTTTTCAAATAAAAACAAAAAGTTTTTTTGTGCATCCTAATTTCATGGATGTAACGTTTAATGCTATTTATAGTCCTGAAACAAGACGTGATAATTATGTTGGAATCCCTGATTATACTGAAACAACAAACAGCGGAGGCTTCAATTTTGCAGCGGCTTTTTTAAAAAAGAAACCTTTTAACTTTACCACTACGGCAAGTATGAATGATGTTATTCAGAATATTGAAAACATTACCAGGCTGAGAACAAAAAGTAAACAATATGGTGCATCGTTAAATTATTCGAACAAAATACTTCCAATTACTGCGAGTTATTCCAACGAGAATATTGTACAGCAAACAATAGGTTCGGACAGGAAATTTACGCTTGACCAGCAACTTTTCCAGGCTACTGCCAGCAGGATGTTCACTGACCATAATCACAATACTCTTTCGTATTATCATACCGAAAATAAAAGTTCGGAAATAGACAGCAGTTCTACTAATTATCAGTATATGACTGCACTTAATACTATTGATAATCTTCAGCTATATGATGATTTGTCTTTTGATAAGAAAAAGAATTATTTATTTACTTCTACACTTAACGATTCGGATGAGAAAGGAACATATAAATTTAAAAGATTTCAGGCTAATGAACATTTGGTATGTATTCTTCCCAAAAATTTTACTTTTACAAGCGGATATAATTTGGATCTTTCTCAGCAGGATGAGTATAAAGTAAAAGCTCAAAGCACACAGGCGTCATTGTCGCATCAGCTTTACAGGAGTTTGAGAACACGTGTGTTTTATGAATATGACCAAACCAATCAGATAAATGCTTTTACTCAAATACGAAACAGATATGGTATTGATTTTATGTACACCAAAAAAATTGTTTATAGCGGAACTTTAAATTTGAATTACAGTTATGCCAGAGAAAATCAAAGTTTAACTACGATAGCTCCCGATTTGGCTGTTGTGCGTGAGGAATATGTGTTGATTGACGGTCAGATAATACTATTGAGGCGACCTGATGTTAATATCAATACTATAATTGTGCGAAATGCTACCGGAAGTATTATTTATCAATTAGGAATAGATTATGATTTGATTTCGCACGGCTCTTATATCGAAATAAGAAGAATCCCGACAGGTATTATTCAAAATAATACTTCTGTATATATTGATTATATGGCAGCTCAGGGTGGCACCAATAAATATAATATGTATTTGAATTCGGCGTCGGGAAGTATATCTTTGTTCAAAAACTTTTTTAATTTTTACTGTAATGTTATAAATCAGAATTATAATAATATTAATAATACCGAACCTAATGTGCTTAATTATTATACAAGAGTAGTGATTGGCACTCGTTTAGAATATAAATTTGTGAAAGCCGGTGCCGAATATACTTACTATGCAAGTTCTATTGTGCCGTATGAAAGCATGAGTTATTTTATTTCGGCACAAAAAACATATCAGAATCTGACGCTTTCTATAAATGGAAATTATATTGATTATCAAATGACCGATGAGAGAAGCAGACGTGAAGATTTTTCGGTGTCCACCAAAGTAGCTTATGCTTTTTTAAGGAGCTTGAGAGGTGATGTTGATTATGCTTATCGAACAATGGAAGGACAGGGAACTAATGTTACTTACCAAACTTCTAAAGTACAGCTGACTTATTCGTTCCTTAAGTTTTTTGTATCCGGAGGTGCTACTTTTTATTGGAATTCGAATAATACTTATAAAACTAATTTCAGAGGACTTTTTATTCAATTAACAAGAAACTTTTAATCATGAAAAAATCAATCATATTTATCCTTTCCATTACATTTTGGTTTGCAATGATGCTTTGCAATATCAATAAAGGATATGGCCAGGGAATTAAAACCAACGATACTATCCCTTCCAGAAAGGATACTGCTACATCGGCCACAAAGACTTGTGCTGAATGTCATGGAGTGCTTTTAGATAAAAAAATAAAACATCCTTCGAAAACTGATAAAGGCTGCGCCGAATGTCATAATAACGGTGATAAGGAACATCCCAAAACCGCAATTACGCTGGTGAGCGGCATTACCGAACTTTGTTTTTCGTGCCATGATAAACAGAAAAAACTTATTGCTTCTTCTCCTTTTGTACATAAAGTAGTGAATGATAAAAAGGCTTGTGTTAATTGTCATAATCCGCATTCGTCAGACGAAAAAGGATTGCTTACTGCCAAGCGGAAAGACCTTTGTTTGAGCTGTCATAATAAAGCAATAGTGGTGAGCCCTGCCAAGACATTGCCTGATATGGACAAACTTTATAAAACAAGTAAAACGCTGCATCCGCCTTTCAAAACATGTTCTAAAACATGTCATAATCCGCATGCTTCCAAAGATTACAGATTACTCGACCTTGCATTTCCGGTTAATAATTACCTGTCGGTAAATGTCGATTCGTTTGGTTTATGCTGGGAATGTCATGAAATGGATCTTGTACAAGCCGAAAAAACTACCATTACAAATTTCAGAAACGGCGACCGCAACTTACATTATGTGCACATACACGGCGAAAAAGGAAGAAGCTGCACTGTTTGCCACAGCCCGCATGCTACCAACAATCCGCATTTGATAAGAGATAAAGTAGGCTTTGGAAGCTGGGAATTTAAAATGAATTACAGTGCTAACGATGCCGGCGGTTCCTGCGCTCCGGCATGTCATCAGGAACGGAAATATACGAGGTAGATTTTCAGGAATAATTGTTGATTGCAAAAAAAGTCCCGAAGTAATTCGGGACTTTTTTGTTTAACCTCACCCCCAGCCTCCCGAAAAACGGGACAGGCTATCTCCTCGGTGGTGTTCACTTTATCACCTGCAAAGAAAAAAAATATTATTTGGTTTTATATCAACAACTTAATAAATAGAATTACAAAAGAAAAGGATGGCACTTGCCATCCTTTTTATATTTATACCTTCGTATAACGCATTAAATAAGCTATAAAATAATCTAGGTGTTCACTTTATCACCTATTAAAAATGGAATGTAAATATTGTAAAGGAAAAAGTATTAAAAAAGGTTTTCAAACAGGTATTCAAAAATATTGCTGTAAAGTATGTAAGAAATATTTTCAAGGAACATACACTTATAAACTTTGTAAAGAGGAAGATAATAAAATGATAGTTATTTTAAACAATGAAGGAGTAGGAATATGCGGCATAGCAAGAATAACAGGTATGTCGAAAGCCAATGTAATCAACAAAATAAAATACATAGCTTCAAAAACAAAACTGACACTACCCGATGAAGAACAGCAGGAATATGAAATGGATGAACTATGTACTTTTATAAAAAATAAAGAAGACACTTATTACATCATCCTTGCCATAAATAAAGTAACCAAAAGAGTTATTGACTTTTTTGTAGGGAAACGAACCAAAGAGAATATAAATAAAGTCATTAGCGTTTTGATATTACTCAAACATTTTCAATTGGTTACAATTTGATTCTTTGAGGTATTGTAATTGTGTTTCGGCAAACAGTTGATTAATGGGCATTTTTTCAAAAATTGATAAACTTAAAATCTGTAATATTTCGT
>CAIQBY010000358.1 GCA_903870175.1 uncultured Bacteroidota bacterium | reverse complement strand
TTACAAGCAATAAAATAAATTATATTTGTAATCTGAAAAGAAGCTATTTAATTTAATTAATACGTGATAAAATGAAACCTCTATTTACAACCTTTTTAATGTTTGTACTTGTTATAAACACAAGCTTTTCTCAAAACAATACGGTAATTGTTTATTCACAGGACGGATTTAAATTTTCACTTATCCTTAATGGAGTACTTCAAAATGAACGTCCGTCAACCAATGTAAAAGTTACGGGGCTCAATGCCGCAAATTATGATGCAAAAGTACTTTTCGAAAATAAAATGCCTGATATTAATGAAAAGATTTACCTCATGTATGGTGGAAATCTGACATTAAATACAGAGTATTCTTATGCAATTAAAAATGTAAATGATAAATTCAAATTAAAATTCAGAGGTATTGCTCCAATCCCTGTTGATAACAGTCAGATGCCTGACCCTCAGCAAACAACTGTTATTTATTCAGCCACACCACCTGTTTCCACCACGACCACAACAACCAATATTGTAGAAACAACTACTGGTATGTCTGGCAATCCTGGCGGCATAAGTATTAATTTCAATGTAAACGACCCTAATGTTATTAATACTGAAAGTGGCAGCGTGACCACAACTTACAGCACAACCACCACTACAACTACTACAGGGACAGGTGCAGGAATGAATACCGGTAATAACAATTACAACTATCCTAATAATAATAATAATAACAGTAATGAAATCCGTCGTGACGATGATAGACAAAGAGATAATGATAATCACCGCGAAGATCATCACAATAATAATGCTTATGTTTTGCCTGGTTATACCGGTGTTTACGGTTGTCCTTATCCTATGGGCGCGAGTGATTTTGAAAGTGCAAAACAAAGTATTTCTTCAAAAAGTTTCGATGATACACGACTAACCTTAGCAAAAGAAATTGTTGGCAGCAACTGTCTTTTATGTTCTCAGATAAGAGAACTAATGAACCTTATGAGTTTTGAAGCAACTAAATTAGAACTTGCAAAGTTTTCGTGGCACCACAATTTAGATAAAGGCAATTATTATAAACTGAATGATGCCTTTACTTTTGAATCCTCTACCGACGAACTGAATAAATACATTCAAAGCCATAAGTAGGCGAGGGATTTTTTATCAGGTATTTAATCTTTTTATTTTCTTAACCGCTTTACAAGGTACTGTTTACAAAAACGGTACCTTTTTTTTCATTTTGTGGAAAACAAATAATAGATTCCGATTCTTTACTATGATATAAATAATACTTTTACAAGCGAAAAATAAGGAACATTCATAATTTACAAATTCTCATTATACAATATGAAAAAATACACGTTTACAGAAAAGAAAGATACACGTTCCGGTTTTGGAGCAGGCTTGTCAGAGCTGGGAAAAACAAATCCCAATGTGGTGGCATTATGTGCCGACCTTACAGGCTCACTTAAGATGGATGCTTTTGCGAAAGATTATCCAGAACGTTTTTTTCAGATTGGAATTGCCGAAGCCAACATGATTGGCATTGCAGCAGGAATGACCATTGGTGGTAAAATTCCCTTTACGGGCACTTTTGCCAACTTCAGCACAGGCAGAGTGTATGATCAAATAAGACAATCTGTTGCCTATTCCGGTAAAAATGTAAAAATCTGTGCTTCACATGCCGGGCTTACATTGGGTGAAGACGGTGCCACACATCAGATACTTGAGGATCTGGGATTAATGAAAATGCTGCCGGGGATGGTGGTAATTAACCCTTGTGATTATAATCAAACTAAAGCAGCAACTCTTGCCATTGCAGAATATGAAGGTCCTGTTTATCTTCGTTTTGGAAGACCGGCAGTGCCTAATTTTACAGATGCAAATTATAAATTTGAAATTGGGAAAGCGTTAATGTTGAACGAAGGAAAAGATGTTACTATATTTGCTACCGGACATTTGGTATGGAAAGCAATAGAAGCAGGCGAACAGCTTGCTGCACAAGGTGTAAATGCGGAAATAATAAATATTCATACTATTAAACCTTTAGACAGAGAGGCCGTCTTAGCTTCGGTTAATAAAACGCGTTGTGTAGTTACTGCTGAAGAACATCAGATGAATGGCGGATTAGGCGACAGTATTGCTCAGTTGCTTGCACGCGAACTGCCGACACCACTTGAAATGGTAGCTGTGAATGATAGTTTCGGAGAAAGCGGAACACCCGATCAGCTAATGACTAAATATGGTTTGGATACTGTAAACATTGTAGATGCTGTAAAAAAAGTATTGGCAAGGAAATTGTAAGGCAAGGGACTTCACTTATTGTATGGATTTAACTGACCAAGAACTTTTAGAACAATTTAAAAATCCGGAAACGCAGAACTATGCGTTTAATTTGCTTGTTCGCCAATACCAAAAACGGCTTTATTGGCATATCCGAAAAATACTTATAGACCACGATGATACTGATGATGTATTACAAAATGTATTTATCAAAGTTTGGAAAAACCTTGAAAAGTTTAAAGGTGAATCTCAGTTATATACATGGCTTTATAGGATTGCAACAAACGAATCAATAAATTTTCTTAACCAAAAGAAAAAACATGCGGGTATTCCACTGGATGATGTATCAAGCTTTCTGGCTAATAACTTGCAAAGTGACAGCTATTACAAAGGCGATGAAATACAGTCGAAACTCCAGAAAGCGATACTTACTTTGCCGGATAAGCAACGAATTGTTTTCAATATGAAATATTTTGATGCATTGAAATATGAGGAAATGAGTGCTATTTTGGAAACATCGGTAGGCGCACTAAAGGCTTCCTATCATCATGCTGTAAAAAAAATAGAACATTATTTAACATCCCATTAAACCTTTTTAAATTTGCCAAATCAAACAATCAAATGAACACAATTAATAAACTGGAAGATACTGATGATGATTTAAAAGGCTTGGCTCCTCACTTGTTTAAGATTCATGGTAGCAATCCTTTTAAAGCAAATACTGATTACTTCGAAAGTTTTTCTGAAAAGATCAAAAACAAAATAAGTGATTTTGAAGAGATAAAAAACGAAGCTCCGCTATTATCTGCAATCTCTAAGTACAATCCATTTGAAGTTCCTAAAGATTATTTTGACTACCTGCCTTCGAGAGTACAAGAGCGTGTTGTTAAGACTAAAACCGGCAACACATTTGTAGAATGGCTTCTATTGTTAATCAAACCGCGCTTTGCATTTCCGTTTGTTATTACTATTCTTATTGCGGTTGCTGGCATACGGTTCATGAATAATAACGCTGCTCTTCCTTCCACAGAAGTAGCTGAAGAGATAAGTACTGAAGAACAACTTTATAATATCGATGAAGCTACCATAATCGAATCGGTGAATGCAGGAGATAATACTGATACTAAAGTACCGACAACAGAAGATACTGCCATTCAAAATTATCTGATTGATAATAATGTGGACGAAAATAATTTATAATACCAACTCATATATAATAAAAATGAAAATCAATTTACTAAATTCAAAAGCCATTTTGCTTGTATCAGCAATACTGGTTTCTACCATTACTTTTGCTCAAAAAGAAGCAACGCCTCCTCCCCCACCGCCTAAGGAAGACAAAGGTGATAGAGGTGACAGACATAACGACAAACGTGAAAATATTGAAACCCTTAAAATAGGTTTTCTTACTAAAAAGCTTGACTTGACTTCGGAAGAAGCACAAAAATTCTGGCCCGTTTATAATCAATATAGCGATAAATTACAGGAAATACGTAAGAAACGCAGACAGAATTATCATGACGCAAAGAAAAAATTTGATGAAATGTCGGATAAAGAAGTGGAACAGGCAGTAGATAATGAAATGGCAGACCGCCAGAAAGAGCTTGACCTTCAACGCGAATACCATTCAAAGTTTAAAGCTGTATTACCAATAAAAAAGGTTGCAAAATTATATGCTGCTGAAGAGCAGTTTAAAATGGAATTATTAAATAAGTTAAAAAATAAAGATAGAAAACCGCCTGTTAGAGAAGGCGAATAACAACATCCCCTAATAGCGTTTACCAAACTTCTTGAAGGATAAAAAAGTTCGGACTTAAAAAAGTCTGGACTTTTTTGCTTTCTCCTTAACAATTATTTATTTTTTATAAATAAAGATAAATTTTTCTATTTGATTTTATGCGATAAATTTTATAGTTATAACTATGAGTTTATACTATAATAACATA
>CAIQBY010000357.1 GCA_903870175.1 uncultured Bacteroidota bacterium | reverse complement strand
TGCACAAGTATCCGTTGTGCCAAATACCCTCTTAATCCAGCCTGACAATAGATATAGATATTTTTATTTTTATCAAGCTCTACCATTCTTTCTCTCAAGTTATCAATCGGAATATTAATTGCTGAAGAAATAGAACCAAGTTCAAATTCCTCCTTTGTTCGCACATCTAATAGTATATCGTTCTTCCCTATTGTTTCCAATTCATTCCAATAAAAAATACGTAATCTATCCTGCAATATATTTTCCGACACAAAACCAGCCATATTAATCGGGTCTTTTGCCGAAGAATATGGAGGTGCATAAGCATGTTCAAATTCTGCCAACTCATAAATTGTGGAATTTCTTTTTATTACAGAAGATAAAACATCTATTCTTTTATCCACACCATCATATCCCGCAATCTGAGCACTAAGCAATCTTCCATCTTCAGGCGAAAAAGCAATTTGAATACTCATCTGTTTTGCCCCCGGATAATATCCAGCATGAGAGCCATTATTAGTAGTAGATACTATATGTTTTATTCCCGATTCAATTAGCTGCTTAGATGCCGTACCAACTGTTGCTATAGTCATATCAAAAACCTTTACAATAGCTGTATTTATCGCCCCATTATAGGTCTGTTTATTTCCAAGCACCACATTGTTTGCACATATACGTCCCTGTTTGTTCGCAGGTCCCGCAAGATAAGTGTTCATAGATTGATTTGTAATAGGATTAGTAAATTCAATTGCATCTCCTACTGCATATATATCAGCATTTGATGTTTGCAAAAACTCATTTACCCAAATTCCTTTTGCATCACCTATTTTTAATCCTGCCTTTATAGCCAGCCGTGTATCCGGTTTCACACCTATTGACATTATAACTATATCTGCATCTAATACATCATCACTTTTTAAAATAACTTTTAATTTGCCATCATTTTTTTCAAATGCAGTAACAGAAGAATTAAGATATAAACTTACACCCTTCGTTCTTATGTGCTCTTGAACCAAGGCAGCAATAGGAAAATCAAATGGTGCAAGTATTTGATTTCCCATTTCTATCACCGATACATCCAAACCAATATCATGTAAATTTTCTGCCATCTCCAAACCAATAAATCCTGCACCTATAATTACTGCTTTCTTAACCTCTTTTTGATTTACAAAAGCTTTTATATAATCAGTATCCGCAACATTTCTAAGCGTAAATATTCCTTCATTCGTTATCCCCGGCAAAGGCGGCTTTATAGGTTCAGCACCCGGCGACAGCACTAATTTATCATAACTTTCAACATACTCTTTCCCTGTTATTTGATTAAAAGCAGTAACCCTTTTTGTTGAAGCATCAATACTTGTAACCTCCGTCATCGTTCTTACATCAATGTTAAACCTCCTATTAAAAGCAGAAGTAGTTTGCACAAACAAAGCATTTCTGTCTTTTATAACATCACCTATGTAATAAGGCAGTCCGCAATTAGCATACGAAATAAATTCACCTTTTTCAAAAATAACTATTTCAGCATGCTCATCTAATCTTCTCAATCTTGCCGCAGTACTTGCTCCGCCTGCCACAGCACCTACTATTATATATTTCATATTTTTATGTTTTAATTATGGCACAAAATTACTGTGTTCAATTATCCTGCACAGCAACTTATGTTACACAACTATAAATTCAGAATTATTTCTTTCCAACAAGCCTTATAACATCAGCTTTACCCTGATGATATTTCCCCTCATTCAAACTAATTACTTCAGTTGAAAATTGTAGCGTAGTCAAACTTTTAAAATCTTTCACCAGCATTTCTTCAGTATATAACAGTGATAAATCTTTAGGTCCTCCCGAAGTATTATTTAATTGATTAGGATTAAAAGCCTCCAAAATCAGCACTCCGTTTGGTTTCAGCCAAGTTATAATTTTGTGGTGAACTTGTTCTCTTATTGTATCTGGAAAATGTGAATAAATCAACGCAACCGCATCAAACGATTCTCTTGGGTAGTCCACCGTCAAAGCATCAGCAACTTTATAAGAAATAGAAACCCTTTTTTCCTTCGCAAGGTCATTAGCTTTTTTAAATCCTTCAATACTCGTATCAAAAGCATCCACTACCCAACCTTTCTGCGCTGCATACACAGCATTTCTTCCCTCTCCTTCACATGGAAAAAGAATCCTGCCTACGGAAATATTATCAAGTTCCGTTTTAAGAAAAACATTAGCATCCTTTCCATATACATATTCTTTTTCTAAATATCTTTCATCCCAAAAGTTATTCATAATCACATTTTATTTTATTTCTGAAACCACATCTTCACCGCCATCAACACAATCAGTATAGCAAACGATTTCCTCAATACCACCTGCGGAATCACACCAGCCCATTTAGCACCAAAATAACCACCCACAAAAAAGAAAACTGCCATCACCATAGCAGCCTTCACATCCACAAACCCATTTTTATAATACTGATAAGCAGCCATTCCGCCCACAGGCAGCACCATCATCAGCAAAGTAGTACCCTGTGCCGATTGCTGATTATAACCCAACAGCATAATCATAGCAGGTATTATTATTATAGCACCACCCAAGCCAAGCAACCCGCTCAACACACCAGCCGCCACACCAATCACAGATAGAATAACGACATTCTGAAAATCCATTTTAATCTTCTTTTTTTCTTGTAGATATACCGAAAGGAAAGTAAAGAGGGCAAAAACTAATAAAGCTTGTTAAGATAAATATCCCCGCAACCACCAATAAAACTATTGCTATTGTTCCCGAAATAACATTTGCAAAATACAATCCTGCAATTACCAAAGCCGCAAGTATTCTCACAATCTTGTCCAAAGTACCCATATTCTTTTTCATTGTTTTTTATTTTATATTAATAAATATTAATTTATGACACAAAATTCCGACAATCAAAAACAACACTATGTAACAAATGTTACACAAGAGTAATTTTATTCCTTCCAAGTTTTATTACCCCTTCATCCTCCAATTGTTTCAGCAGCCGCGAAATCACCACACGAGCCGTTCCCAGATCATTCGCTATTTGTTCGTGAGTAATTATAATAGTAGCAGTATGATTAATATCACATTTCTTTTTGATGAAATCCAACAACCGAACATCCAACTTCTTAAAAGTAACAGCATTCACCACCTCCAGCAATTCTTCAAAACGCTTATGATATAAACGGAAAATATAATCAAGCCATTCAGGAAACTCCGTAATCAATAAACTCACCTTATCAATCGGAATAAATAAAATCTCCGTTTCCTCCTCCGCCACAGCCTTCACTTTACTTGTATCTTCGTGCATCCCACCCAAAAACGACATAATACAACTCTCACCCGCTTTAATATAATACAACAAAATTTCCCTACCATCCTCATCCATCCTCATCACCCTTATGCTACCCGAAGTAACAATAGGAATAGCCTTTATATAAGCATTCTCATTTAAAATAACATCACCCTCGGCAAATGTTTTTGCAAAACCATAAGCCAAAAGTTTTTCCCTAACTTTCGGCAACGATTTAAACTCATCAATATTATTTAATTCCATCACACAAAGGTATTAAAGTAAATCCGCATTAATTTAATCATTAGCAAATACTTTCCTTAAAAAAACTTCCTCCCTTTTTCAAACCCTAAAAACCTTTATGATTAAACGTTTAATTAACCTTCTGTTTTATTTTTCTTTTTTCAATTTTTCTTTTGCCTGTTTCATTAACTCTTCTTCCTTTTTATCAGTCGGTGGAAAAGTAGGATTCATTTCCCTTAATTTCTCTAAAATTATCCTGCCTATCAGCAAATGGGCATATAATTTATCATCAGCAGGAATAACATACCAAGGCGCAATTTTTGTACTGGTATGTTTCAAAGCTTTTTCATAAGCCGATTGATAATCATCCCAATATTTGCGTTCTGTAATATCGTTAGACGAAAATTTCCAATGTTTTTCTTTGTCTTCTATTCTTTCTAAAAACCTGTTGCGTTGCTCTTGATTAGATAAGTGCAGAAAAAATTTCAATATTTGAGTACCGTTCTCCACAGTATTTTTTTCAAAATAATTGATTTGCTTATAACGCTTGTTCCAAAATTTTTTGTCAATTTTATCTATACTATTAATATCCGGTAACCTTTCGGCTAAAACAATTTCGGGATGTACTTTTGAAATCAACACGTTCTCATAATGAGAACGATTGAAAATGGTTATTTGACCATGTTCAGGTAATTTTTGTGCGTGCCGCCACAAATAATCGTGCTCCAACTCCAAAGCAGATGGATGTTTAAAGCTATACACCCATACTCCCTGTGGATTTACTCCACTCATAATATGTTTAATGGTTCCGTCCTTACCGGCACTATCCATACCTTGCAAAATAATTAATAATGATTCACGGTTCTGTGCAAATAACTTATTCTGAAGTTTGGCTATTTCTTCAATATCATTTAACAGTGTTTCTTTTAGCTCCTTTTCGGCAGGCAGCTTTTTATCCGCTTGTGTTTTTATTTTTGATAGGTTAAAATCCTCATTAGGTTTTACCTTGCATTTTATCCAATTCATTGTATTATGTTTTTTAAGTTCAATATTTATTTACTATTATCAACAGGCATTTTTTTAAAAAGAACAACCTTTATAATATCATTAATTACAAATGAAATTACAGCAGTATAACTTATTACAACAAGAGTTTGTGTAACTGGAATTGCTTTAAAACCTAACAAACCGAATGATGAAAAAACAATGCCTAAAATCATATCCCCGATTAAAAGGAACAAAAGTGTTTTGCTTGGTGCAGAATGCCAGAAATGATTTTTTTCCCTTACTACAAATATTGAAAACAAAGCGAAAAAGAGTAACAACTCAAAGCAGAACGTATTGAGGGATTCATAATCAGCATTCAATTTGAAGTAATTTAAACCAATGTAGAGTAACCCGAATGCCTCTATAGTCATCATTAAACCTATCACTACACCTATTTTGGCTAACCCGTTTATATTCCATTTTGCCGGCTTCTCCGACCATTTCACATTATCAGTTGACAGAGATATTTTTACAAAATCCGTCATAAAAATCATTATCAGCATTGCAGTAGCAGTAACAATGAATTTGCCAAGTATCAGGTAAGCAACTATCACAAAACAGGTTTTCAAAATCGTTCTTGCAATTTTATTAAGTATCCACGTATTAATGCGTTCAAACATCATTCTTCCAACCTTTATCGGGCTAAGTATATTTGATAACCCTTCCTGCGTTAATACTATACTTGCAGCACCTTTTGCCACATCAGTAGCACTGCTTACGGCAATCCCTACTTCCGCCTGTTTCAATGCAGGTGCATCATTCACACCATCTCCCGTCATACCTACAATATGCCCTTTTTCCTGAAATGCTTTTACAATATCATATTTATCTTCGGGGTAAATCTCTGCCAGTCCACTGTTTTTTTCCAATAACTCAACAAGATTTTTTCTATCCTCTTTTTTAAATTCAGATGCACTTATTATTGTACCCTTCAAGTCCACAATCTTTGCAATCTCAATTGCAATAGGCAGTGCATCGCCAGTAAGCATTTTAACAGACACACCCAGCTTTTCAATTTCATTAATTAATTCTTTAGAATCAGCTCTTGGCGGGTCGTGCAACGCTGTTAATCCGACAAAGTCAGGCTTATCTTGCCCATTCGTTTTAGCAACAGCAAGAGTTCTATACCCTTCTTTAGCAAAATCATTTACCTTTGCAGTCCAATCAGTTTTGGCTTTTTCGTCCAATCCACAAACTTCCGCTATAACATTAAACGCCCCTTTCATCACTTTAAATTCCTCACTTCCCTTTTGTATCGTTGCTTCTGTTTTTCTATTTTTCGCATCAAACGGAATAAATGTTTTTTGCACAAACGAATTAGTTAAAATCTTTTTCTCATTCGCAGAATTTATAAAAGCCAAATCTATAGAATCGTGATTTGCTTCCTGCGATGCTAACGCACCATAAAGCAAAACATCATCTTCCTTATAATCTTTAGCCACTTGTAGTTTTGCTACCGATAGTTTATTCATTGTTAATGTACCCGTTTTATCAACGCATAAAATATCCATACTTGCCGCATCATCAGGCGCATTTAAGCGTGTAACCAACACTCCCTGTTTCACCAGTTCTTTTGAGCCTAAAGCCATACAAACCGTAAACATAGCAGTTAATGCCACTGGAATAGCACCAAGCAATAACACCAACATCAAAGGAAGAATTTCCAATATATTATTACCTTTAATAAAAGCAACAATAAGAGCTACCGCCAACAAAGCACCCACTATTATTAAAAGCCATTTCACAACTTTAGAAATTATTTCATCAATATGCGATTTTGGTTTCGCTGTTTTTACTAATTCAATTGTTTTACCAAACTTAGTATTCACCCCAGTTAAAGTTACTATCCCCGTTGCCTCCCCTTTAGTAACAATAGAACCCGAGTAAATAACTTCATCCTGTTTTTTCTCTGCCTCCAGCGATTCCCCCGTAAGAGCTGATTGGTCAACACTTATATCACCCTGAATAATTTTAATATCAGCAGGGACAAAATCTCCTTTCCTTATTCGGATTATATCACCAGGCACTAATTCTCTTGCAGCTAATGTTTTCCAAACACTATCCCTTAATAGTTTTACATTCACCTGCAATTTTTTCCGTAACGCTTCCACCGCATTAGCAGCATTATATTCCTGAATGAAACCAATTATAGCATTAAATAAAAGCAAACCTAATACAATATAAGCATCAGAATATTTATGTAAAAACCACGAGAGAATAATTATCAACTCCAGCATCCACGGAGAAAGTCCCCAAAACTTTAAAAAGAATTTAAGCAGCGCATTCTTTTTCTTTTCAGGCACTTCATTATAACCATACTCTTTAATATTGCTTTCTACTTCACCTTTATTTAACCCTTTAGCAGGGTCGGTGTTGGATTGTTTTATATTATTTTTCATATTATTTTCACGAATACAAACAGAGTAAGTGTATTATTTAAAATTTAAAGTTTATAATTTAAGTAAAGGTCTGCAACTTTTAAAAGGTAGCTATTATACAATTCTTAATAAAAATTACATCTTAATAACATAGAAGGATTTATTATATTTAAAAAAAGGGGGCGGAATCGCCATTATTTTTGCTCAATTACCCGCCAAGCACACCCTTAACCGGAAAGAATATCGTTAATTTTTCAGTTTCAGTTATCACATAAGATCTATTAATAAATTTTTCTATCCATTTACTTTATTTCAAATTTCATTGTTATAGTATGTGCTGGTTCTGCCTCGAGATTAGAGATTAATGTGTCAATGTCTTTATACAAGTTTTTAACTTTTTTAGGTGAAAAGCCACCCATAGCTACCTCATTTAAACTATCAACAGCAGTATGAATAACAGGCAGCATTTTACGCGCTTTGTTTGTAAGGTGTATCTGATGCTCCCTACGGTCGTCAATATTCACAACCCTTTTAACATACTTCCTTTTTACCAAATAATCTATAATCCTTACCATTGAAACTTTATCTATTTTTAGTAAGTTGGAGATGAATTGCTGATTACAAGTACCATCATTATTTTCAAGGAAAATAAGAATAGAGAAATGGCGGTCAATATCCAATTGCTCTAATCTTTTAGTTAATGCTCCGTAATATAATCGCACCAATATACCGAATCGTCTTCCTAATGGAAGATTTATAGGAAGTGTTTTGCTTTGGTTTATTTGAGTATGTTTCCGTTTGTCATCAATTATTTTATTTTTATTCATCGTCATTTTTTTTATTAATTATTTTACCCCACTTTACATTATCCCAAGTCCGTTCATGAATAAAATAAATTGCTCAGTTAAAATTGTTTTATTATAGTAATAGTTTTCGCAGTTTTTGCTTCATACTCTTTTGCAAATGTTACAAAATTGTTATAAGACGACTTATCAAATATTACAATTTTTAACTCTTCCCATTCCCCATTATTAAAGGGGAGACTTATATCAGGTGTAGATATTTCACCCAAAAAAGCATCAGATGATTTCCACAACCAAAATTTTTTATCAAGTTCATAAATACCAAATACAAAGTCATCATTCCTCCTATATGAATAATGTAATTTAATTTTTATATCAAGCCCGAAATTAGAGCAAAGCATTTGTTCTAATTCAGCCTTTTTTGCCTCTTTTCTTTTATTTATATCCATATTAAAAATCATAAGATTACATTATTCCTTTACTATTTGTTGCGCTAATTTTCTATTTTTTTCCTATCATTCTTCCTTCACTGCCTCATTTTGCTTTGTATCCTCACTTCCTTTCTCAATAATACTATCGCCAGTTTTAATGTCACCAAATATTTCAATCATTCCTTTATTTTCATTACCTGTAACCACATTCACAAGCATAGTTTTATTATTCTCCACTTTTATTATATATTTTTTTTCAGTAGAAGTAACTACTGCCGACTGAGGAACAATGCAAGCATTTGTATGCCCGTTTAAGGGAAGCAGCACTTCGGCATACATTCCTGCCATCAATATATTATCAGTATTTGTTACATCTACTTCTACCACTTCACTTCTGAATTTAGGGTCAAGACTATTTGCTTTACGACTAATAACACCATTAAATGTTTTTCCTGGCATCGCTTCCACAGTAAATAGTATTTTTTGATTATTTTGCAATTGTGTTGCAAACGTTTCAGGAACGGAAACTTGAAGACGTAATTTAGAAATCTCCTGCAATTGCAGCATTGGTTTCATTTCGTTTTTATTTCCAACCACAACCAAAGCACCGGGGTCAATGTTACGTTGTGTAATAGTTCCTGCAAAAGGAGCTTTCACCACCAAATAGTTTTTCATTGATTCCATTGCCATCCATCCAGCCTTTTCACTGTTACTCATTGCACTGTCTGATTGCATTTTTGATTGAGCAGCCTGCAAATCACCCTGCGACACAGCTCCCTTTGTTTCCGCAGTTTTAAGTAATCGTGAATACCCATCTCTGCTTGCATTGTAAGCCGATTGTGCTTTAATATATTTTTCGTGAGCGACAATCGTATTTTGTTCCACATCCGGAGCCTCCAGTTCCATCAATGTTTCACCCTGTTTCACTTCTGTTCCAATATCTACGGAAATGCTTTTTACGTATCCTGTTATTCGTGGATATATCGCTACTTCCTCATAAGGATTGAGCTGCGCAGGCAATCGCAAGGTAGTTTCCAATGATTGTTCTTTTATCTTGAATAAAGAATAGTTGCCTTCCACAGCTTTATTTTCTGTAGATATTGATTGTTCGTGAGAACAGGAAACCAAACAAACAGTTGCGAAACAAATCGTTATTAAAATTATTTTTTTCATTCTGTAATTAATTTATTTATTATTTAAATTTTCAGGTAATAAAGAAGGGTCTTCAAAAGATGCTTTTTGTTGTGTCAATGAATATACCATTGGCACTATATATAATGCGGCAATGGTGGATGCTATCAGTCCGCCTATTACTGCCCTGCCAAGCGGTGCAGTTTGGTCGCCGGCTTCGCCAAAGCCTGTTGCCATTGGTATCATTCCCGCAATCATTGCCATACTGGTCATAAGTATTGGTCTCAGTCTTATGGAAGCACTTACTTTAGCGGCTTGTGCAGCATCACGATATTGGGGTCGAAGTGTTTCCGCATTGGTTACTATTAATATTGAATTGGCAACCGATACTCCTATCGCCATTATTATTCCCATATACGATTGAAGATTTAGTGTGGAACCTGTAATCAGCAACAATAACAACGCACCCAGCAATACAGCAGGTGTTGTAGATAATATAATAAGTGATAGTTTGAACGATTGATAATTTGCAGCCAATAACAATAAGATTACTATAAGTGCTGTCAGCAGCCCTGTTTGCAAACTGGAAAATGTATCAATCAATAAACTCGACATCCCGTGTACTTCTGTTTTCAATCCTTTTGGCAATTCTCCCAATTCATTTATTGCTTTTTGAACTGCATCGGTTGCGGTTCCCAAATCTTTTTTGTTGATGTTTGCACTCACGGTAATAAATCGTCTTGGTCCCGAACGGTCATATTCTCCGGGTACTGTATCCACAGAAAATGTTGCAACGTCCGAAAGCATTGGTCTGTTTGTTTCTTTAACAAGTGAAATGGATTTCACCTGACTCATTTCATTCATCATATATTCCGGCACTTCCACCTGTGTCTGATAGGTATATGAATTGTTTTCATCCAGCCAAAGATTCTTTTCAGTGAATCGGCTTGACGATGTAGCATCAGTAACAGAGCGGGCAACATCAGATACATTCAATCCCATTTGAGCTATTTTCAATCTGTCCAGATTAATGCGAATAGTTGGAAACTTCAATGGCTGTTGGATTTGCACATCACGCAGATAAGAAACCGATTTTAATTTCGACACTAACTTATCAGCTACTCGTTCTATGTCATTCATATCTTTTCCCGCTATTCGCACCTCTATTGGAGTGGATGCGCCCTGACTCATAATCTTTTCAGTAAGTTCAATTGGTTCAAAACTTAATCGCATTTTAGGAAATACCTTTTGAATATTCGCTCTTAATTTTTCTTTTAATTCTTCATTATTAATTTTATAATCTTCATCCAATCCAATCTGAATAACTGCCTCGTGTGTGCCACTATTAAATACATATAAATTACTGGAACCAAAACTACTAGGAATCAAACCTACATACGCTGAACTGATTGCCACATGATTTTCAACTGTAGAATCTATAATTGAAAGTACCTTGTGTACGGCATCTTCCGTTCGTTCAAGCCTTGTTCCATCCGCTTCTCTTATTCGTAATTGAAACTGACCAGAATTAACTTTCGGCAACATATCTTTTCCAATAATATAAAAGCATAGCCCTGTTGCAAGCAATGATGCAATAAAATAAACAGTTACCCATCTTTTCTTTTTTACAAAAAGCTTTTCCAATCGTTTGAGAAAAGCAATTTTTACTCTCTCGAAAAAGTCATTCTTTTCAGGCTCTTTTAATTCTTCTTGCAAATGAGATTCGGCTTCATTCACTTCTTCCTTATCAAGTGCAAGTCCTGCGTGTGCGTGTTCTTCACCGTGTTTATATGTATAACGTTCTGCTTTTAAAATCCAATTTGATAAAACAGGAACCAACATTTGTGCAGCGAAAAAAGAAATAATCATTGCGAAACCAATGGACAATGACAGTGGCAAAAACATTGCTTTAGGTACACCATTCATTACAAACGATGGCGCAAACACAGCCAATATACAAAGCAAAATAAGCAACAACGGAAAGGATATTTCCTTGCAGGCATCATATATTGCAAGCCGTTTTGTTTTCTTCATCTCCAAATGCTGATGAATATTTTCTATTGTTACAGTTGCCTGGTCAACCAGAACACCTATTGCCAAAGACAATCCGCTTAATGTCATCAGATTTATTGTTTGCCCTGCTAATTTTAAAAACAGCACAGCACTGATAACCGAAACAGGTATGGTAATAATTACGATTAACGAACTGCGCCAATCACGAAGAAATAACAAAACCATTAAACCTGTAAGGAGCGCACCCAATGCACCTTCCGTAATTAAACTTTTTACTGCATTGATAACAAAAACAGACTGGTCAAATTCATAAGAAACATTTACATCTTCCGGCAAAAGTGCTTTCATTTCAGCAATACGGCTTTTCAAACCATTAACCACATCCAAAGTCGATGCATCTGCAGTTTTTACAACAGGTATATATACAGATCGCTTCCCATTTATCAGTGCATAGCCAACTGTAACATCTGCTGCATCTGATACGGTGGCAACATCACTAACAAAAACTGTTGAAGAGCCATTTGTAACAATTGGAATTTTCGCAAAGTCTTCCACATTTCTCTCTAATGAATTATTAGTAACAATATACATTGTATTGCCAAACCTAACATTTCCTGAGGGAGTTATCACATTATTTTTTGCAACCGCCTGCACCACTTCGTCCGGTGTAATATTATAGCTGCGAAGTTTTAAAGGGTCTATATTCATAATCAACGAACGTGCATTTCCTCCCATTGGCGGCGGAGCAGATAAACCCGCAACAGTTGCAAACATTGGACGTATGCGTGTTCCCGCTAAATCATATATTTCTTTTAAAGAACGCGTCTTACTGCTGAATACTAATTCTCCGACAGGTAATGAGGATGCATCAAATCGGATTACTTGCGGCGGCACTGCCCCGGGCGGAAAAAAATTCATTGCCCTGCTAACCTGCAACGCCACCTGTGCAGATGCTTCAGCCATATCAGTACTTTCATAAAAAGTTAGCTTTAGCATTGTCAAACCCTGTATATTTTTACTTTGAATATTTTGTATCCCTGTGATATATAAAAACTGGTCTTGCATTCTTGTTGCAAAAAAACCTTCCATTTGCTGAGGCGACATTCCTCCATAAGGCTCTATAACATAGATTGTAGGAGAATTCAATTTTGGAAATATATCAACAGGTATTGTAAATATTGCCATTACAGAAAATAACAATACTCCAAGAAACAGTACTATTGTTGTGATAGGTCGTTTAAGCGCGAAATCAACCATAATGTTTTATTTAAAAGAAGTTAAAAATGTATTTAATGTATTGTTTGTTACTGCCTTTAGTAATAAAGTATTCAGCAATTCCGACCTTGCTTCCACCTCATCCGTTTCCGCACTGAATAATAAGTAGGAAACATTAGTAAGCTCCACAATATTTATTAATCCTGAATTATATTGTGCCAATTTTTGTGAGTAAGCATCCTGCGAAGCTCTCAACTGAACAGGAATTTCCTTTATCTTATCAATCGAAGATTTTACAGCAATATCCGCCTGATGCAATTGATTGGTGAGTAAAGATTTTTGCTCTGATAATTCCAGCCTATGAGCTTCGGTCTGATAAAACTGAATTGCTGTTTTATCCTTTTGATGAACTAAATCTATTATATTATATGAGAATGCAAGACCCACCATATAATTATATCTGCTGAAATTTAAGCCCGACGAAGGATTGCCATAAACATCCGTTGATGAAATGGTCGAACCCCTTGTCCACGCAGCACCAAGAAAATATATTTTCGGCATAAAACCTTTCCTGATTAATTTTTCCTGAGCAAGCGAATTATCCCATCTGGTTTTATAATAATTTAAAACAGGATTATTCAAACTTACAGAGTCGTTGGAAACAATAACTTGTAATTGATTTACAGCCGAAGAAGATAAATGATAAAGTGTAGTATCAACATTAAACTCTGCATTTTTCATACCTGTATAAAAAATCAAATCCGACTTCAACTCATCCAGTGTTCTCATCGTTTCTATCAGTTGAATTTTAGCTTTTGATACTTCCGCATTTGCAACAGAAGAATCCACACCCGCTTTTATACCGCTCGAAGTATATGCTTTTATATATTTATAAAGTACCTCATAACGGTCAATGTTTTTTTGTTGAATAATTGAAATTAAATTATATTTAAGAATATCAAAATACAATTGTGTAACCCTGTATTGCAGCCAATATGCTGTTTTCTGCTCATCGGCAGTCGCTTCATTTCCCGAAGCTTTTGCAGTTTCTATTCGTGCCCTGTTTAAACCAAACGTACACAATTCATACTCTGTATATCCAACGGCTAACTGGCCATAAGCGACATCCATATTGTTATCTGCCCTTCTACCACCCGATGATGAAGGCACTATGCCCATTGGGAAATAAGAGCCTTCCAGACTATTATCAGTTCCCAAATCTGCCTGATAATGTAATTTTAATGAAGGCAGTTGTTGATGCTTTGCATCACTAACAGCCTTCTCTCCACTCCTTGCATACATTTGTTTTGCCTGCAATCCAGGATAGTTTTTCATTACCGAATCAACTGCCTGTTTCAATCTGATAATTGGAACAGCCTGAGAATAGGAGGCAGTGGATTGTACAAGCAATAATAGAAAAGTTAAAATAATATGAAAAAACGTATTCTTAAACATTAATAGTATAATTAAATACACCTATCCCTAAGATTATTTTATTAACTTCAGGATATAAGGGCTAAAGCCCAATTTCGTGTTATTTGTAAGTAACCCTAGCCTTAAGGCCAGGGTTATTGGAACATCAGTATTAGTGGGCTTTAGCCCAATTTAAAAT
>CAIQBY010000356.1 GCA_903870175.1 uncultured Bacteroidota bacterium | reverse complement strand
CGCTCTGTTCTGGTATAATACCTTGCTGATTTTTGAATGATTTTTTCTTTCTTTTTCTTGTCCATTTTTACACTTTTTTGTGTAAACCTATTTCAGGACAAGACAGAAGTAAAAAAACAAATTATCCCCCCCTAAATAATTAAGATGGTAAATTCTCGCCGATTTTTCACTTCCTCCTCCCCTGTTATTACCTACCCAAACAATCGGACATTTATTAAGGTTTAAATTTAACTGTTAACTTTGGGGGACTGGCTTGATATATCTATTGGATATTTTTCGTTGTTTGATTTTATTTTTTGCAGTACAATTGATTCCATGTCTAATTTCATCTTATCAGCAAGAAGAAGGGCGTATGAAAAAACATCTGCTAATTGTTCTTTTATTTTTTCTTTGTCGGCTTCTTCTGTTTTTTTCCAAAGGAATTGTCCTAACAATTCGTTTGCTTCTATGTTTAATGCAATTGCAAGGTCTTTGGGATTATGAAACTTTTCCCAATTTCTAACATCTCTGAATTTTTTAAGTTCATTAATAATGCATTCAGATTGTGTTAAAGCAAATCCATCTTTTTCAATAGATAAAACCATTTCGATTTGATAGGCATGAGGAGATATTGAAACAGGATAGATTTGATATGTATGGGTTTCATCAAATTCGTCTATAGCTGCTTCTTTATAACCATTTTCCTTTAAAAAAATATTTATCTCTTTAAGAACAGCATCAAATGTGTCGGGGAAATCATAAACTTTATGGAAAATGTTATTTTCAAATAAGTAACCACCATAAAGTTCTGCGGCTTCATTTGTGTTTGGGAAATAATTTCTAAGCATGATTTAGTTTTAAAAATTGTGATTGCTAAATTGTATTCTTCGTCAAATGGTAATTAAAGTTTTGAAAGTTCAAGTTGTTATGTATTTAGAAGCAAATATTCGGTTACAGATTTCCAGTCGGGAAACTCTTCCTTCCCAAAATGTATGTGTTTTCCAATAAACCTATCTACTCCATTTGCTGTGCGGTCATCAATTAAATAATCGCCATGGTTCAAATTTTTATGATGTGATAATATCAATCTTTTTTTGGCTATTTCGCCAAGATGCGTTTTAACCCATACTAATTTATCCGATGCTGCGGTATGATTTTCCCAAGGAGAAGTAGAGAGGATATAAGTATCGAATTTCTCTGCAAGTTGTTTGTATGCCTCTATTGCACCTTCTTTGGGTTCCATTAAGGAGAATATACCCGGCACCTCATCCTCTCTTTTCAAATATTGTATTTGAGTTTCTGCGGATAGTTTATTGATTCCGCTTTGGAAATCAACCAATACATTATCCATATCTACATAAAGTATTTTTTTCATTTTTCTTTTCTTTAATTTATATTTCTAAATCTGCTCTTCCAAAAAACCCTTCATCCAAAACGATGAATTTATTTGCAATTTTTTTGTTAGTGCTGTTTGTAATGTTCGTTTCAGAAATATTAAATTCGTCATAATAGACTTCCTTATCGACTGCGGCTTCTCTTTCCAATTTTAAGTTTCCCCAATTTACGATATAATCTAATTTGTTAGATTTCACAGTAAACAATTCATATTTGTCTCGCCTGTCAAAATGAAAATCCAAATCGTGATCCTCTGTCCAAAGAAATACTGATAATGAAACCTCCCACAAACTGCCATAATATTCCTTTTTTGTTTTAGCAAGTAGTTCAAAAAAATACTTTGTGGCTTGTCTTCTAATATCAATAGAATGTATTCCATTGTCAAAGGTCATTTCCAAATTATCCTTATTCGTAGCATTTCCTCCTATAATTCTATTAACGGAATAATTTATTTTTTTATATTTTCTTTGGTACATTTATTAAAAATTTATTGTGTGTTTATTTATTCCAATATTAATATTTAAGTTGAGTCAGTATAAAAAATCAGCGTGAGCTATTTGCAAAACTTGTATTAGAGGTTCGACCAAGAACCTGTACACAGAGTAAAGCAACGCCCACGCTTTCCGTGAACGTTGAACTTATACTTCCCTGTGTACTGTAAATTTTGGTCGATTTCTAATACAGGATATTATCCAACATTATATTTTAATACTTTTCTCCTATTTCATAGTTTTTATTTGAAGCCAAAATTAATCTAATTTCTTTTAAGGCGATTAATTGTTTGGGTTGATTTACTTATTATTCTCAAATGCCTTTTCAAATAAATTAGCGAGAATGGCTTTCTTGCTTTTTAAATCTTCTTTTGTGAATTTCAGTCTATACCTACGCCAAGTGGCATCATACCCCATGTCATCCAAACTTGCATCATCAATAATTTTCTGAATGTCGTTTGAAATTGGAAGACGAATCTCGATATTTAACTCCTTTTTCTTTGGGACAAATAAAATGAAATTATTTGGTCGTCCATCTTGTGCAAGTCCGATGTAAAATTTGTTGTATTTTAATTCGAAGCCACTTTCAAAACCTTTTAAAATATCAATCATTTCATCAGCCATCTTCATGGTTTCTTGGGAACCACGTTTTAGCCAATAATCTCTATTAGTAACTTCCCGAACTTCTTCATCTTCCTCAACTAAACCTAATGGCATTTCATCCAAAACCTTAGTGAAAAACAAAGCTATTTCATCTCCAAATTTCAATGCTTTCATTTGAATTGCAATAAGAGGAATGTGTCCGTTAAACAGACTGATAACGTTTAAGAATCTACTTGTAATATCTTCCGCAATTATGACGGCACAATGGTCATACTGGGGATATCGTTTTCTCTCTAAATCCCAATATTCAATAGTTCTTATCAAATGCGACTCATCCGTTTTTCCAAGTTGAACTTCTACTTCATACCTTCTCTTCGAAACCGCGTCTTGTAGCAACAAATCAAGCCTTCCTGCCCTTGGTTGTGTTCGTTCTTTATCTTTCATTATCAGATCACCCAGCTTCAAGATTGATGGGTCATTTGCAATTTGCTCTTGAATCCAACTTTCCTTGATTGTTGGATGGTTGAGAAGTCCTATCTCTTCCGGCTTAAATAATTTTGGCATCGTTTTCTGATTAAATAATTAAAGTATGGTTTCTGATAAGCGAATGATTGTTTGTTTTATCTAAAATAATTTTTACGCAACCCTTTGCTCATATAAATACTTCTGAAACTCAACAAACAGATGGCTGATGTCAGCAACGTTGCCAAGCATTTCTTTTGCGTCTTCTAATGATTGATATTTGTTTGTAAGGAGAATTGGTAGTTTTTCTTGGTCAAGTTCCTCAACGCCAGTTTCAACGTATTTGCTTAATACAAATTCAATAAATTCTTTTTGTTTATCGTTAAGTATAGCAAATATGGTGGCTTGTGATGCTGCCACACGCTGCTCCCTTGTTAATGAATTGTAGTTGCCATTAAAAACATATTCTAAAACATCAAACAAATCGCTCTTTTCCATATTCACCAGGGATTGCACTATCAACAAATCACTTTTTGGAAATCCTGCGGCTTCTAATTTTTCTAATAGCATCCGTCTCGTAAGTGGGTTGCTCCAAAGGGTTCTTAATTCTTCTTCGCTTTTAAATAGGTTAGGTAAAGCCCCAAATAGATTATTTAAAAACTCTTCGGCTGAAATAGGTTTACCATCTGCACTCCAAAACGATGTTGCAATCATTGATTGTATTTCACGTTCCTTACCATCACGCAATTTTATTTTTATTCTTTTGTTTTTTTCGCATACACAAGGACTTTCGCCACATTCCTCACAAGGTGGTTTTGGCGGTTTCGGACAAACACATGGATTTTGTCCGCATATCTTACAGGGGGTTTTTGGTGGTTTAGGAGGCACGACACATTCGCAAATTACCTTTCCACAAATTTCACATGGTAACGCTTCGCCATCCCACCCTTCATCTTGAAAATGATGGTAAGCATCTACATAATCATAAATGGTAAAAAACTCCTTGCCATCAAACAATCGTGTGCCACGACCTACTATTTGCTTAAACTCTATCATTGAGTTTACTGGTCGCATTAAAACAATGTTACGAATGTTTCGTGCATCAACGCCAGTAGATAGTTTTTGCGATGTAGTTAAAATGGTTGGTATTGTTTTTTCGTTGTCTTGAAACTCTCGTAAAAACTGTTCACCTATTTCGCCATCATTAGCAGTTTCCTAAATTACTTCACTTTCCTTTATATTGACTAAGATATTCTTGTATTAAATGAAAAAACAGCTGACTTTATTATTTATCGTTTTAGT
>CAIQBY010000355.1 GCA_903870175.1 uncultured Bacteroidota bacterium | reverse complement strand
GCGTGTACGTGTGGGATGTAAATGGAAAACAATATTTTGATTTCCTGTCGGCTTATAGTGCAGTTAATCAGGGACATTGCCACCCGAAGATTGTTTCTGCCCTTGTGGAACAGGCGCAGAAATTGACGCTTACGTCACGTGCTTTTTATAATGACTGCCTGGGAGAGTATGAAAAATTTATAACTGATTACTTTGGATTTGATAAAGTATTGCCGATGAATACCGGTGCTGAAGGTGTGGAGACTGCATTGAAACTGGCTCGTAAGTGGGCGTATGAAGTAAAAGGTGTTGCAGGAAACGAAGCTATGATTATTGTTTGTAAAAACAATTTTCATGGTCGCACTATTGCCATTGTTTCGGCGAGTAATGACCCTGATGCAAGAAATAACTTTGGACCTTTTGCTCCGGGAATTATTTCCGTAGAATTTAATAATGTTGATGCTTTGGCTGAAGCATTAAAGAATAAAAATGTTGCAGGTTTCTTAATAGAACCTATTCAAGGCGAGGCTGGAGTCGTGGTTCCGGATGAAGGATATTTGAAAAAGTGTTTTGATTTGTGCAAACAGCATAATGTTTTATTTATTGCCGATGAGATACAATCGGGATTGGGCAGGACCGGCAAGCGATTGGCTTGTGACCATGAAAATGTTCATCCTGATATTTTAATTTTGGGCAAAGCTCTTTCGGGCGGAACATATCCTGTTACTGCAGTGTTGGCAAATGATGATATTATGCTTTGCATAAAACCGGGTCAGCATGGAAGTACTTATGGCGGAAACCCGATTGCTTGTAAAGTAGGTATAGCAGCTCTTTCGGTATTAAGAGACGAACAATTATCGGAGAACTCGGAGCGATTAGGAAAGATACTATTAAAGGAATTAAAAACCATACAGGCTGAATACCCTGAATTGGTAAAGCTTGTGAGAGGCAAAGGTTTATTCTGCGCCATGGTAATTACCGAACGCAATGGAAATTCGGCTTGGGAAGTATGTCTTGAATTAATGAAAAACGGATTGCTGGCAAAATCTACACATGGTGATATTATTCGATTTGCGCCGCCTCTTGTAATTAATGAAGAACAATTGATGGAGTGTGTTTCGATTATAAGGAAGACGCTGAAAGGGTTTTAGGAGAGCCTAAAACCCACTATTTTATTTATATTTATTTCAGGACAACCTCTATTGTCTGAAATCTATCTAACGTTGATTAAACTTTAACCTGACGCGTTTAATTATATCTTCCTGCTATAGATTTAAAATAGTCTACCTTTAATATATATTACGAAAGCTGAATAATAAAGCGTAACATTACACAAGATATTTATTCAGACTGATTAATATATAGAGTTTATTTGTACTCTTCTTCTCACGCCTACCATTTATCTGCATTCAAAAGGCTTGATTTTCCTTTGTTTTACAAAAAGATTATAGTTGTTCTTTGAATATTTAAGAGTATGTTTTATTATTCAGTTGATAAAAAGAGTTATTTAACTGCCATCAAATAAATGTTTACAGGTAATATCTATCCTTAATTGATAATGATTTATATGTTATAGCGCAAATGATGCAACTTACTCACCT
>CAIQBY010000354.1 GCA_903870175.1 uncultured Bacteroidota bacterium | reverse complement strand
TCAATGGATACGAGCCATAGCCGCCATCACTTTTCGGAGCCTGAATTATTTTTCCTGAATTGCCCATAAAATAGGTGAATCCACTCCTCGGTCCGGAAAGATTTACACTCGATTTCGTAGGGTTATTTGTTGAACTTTCAAAATTATTTTTCTTTGAAAGATAGGATAATAAAGTCTTTTCAACAGGTTTATCAAACATTTCATTTATCGAGATTTTCACCATTGATTGCAATTCTTTAGGCAAATTTAAATATTCATTCACCTGTACCTTTTCAATTACCGATGTTTTTACATCTATCAATCTGAAAGTCGCCACCACATTTTCACCGATCAATTCAACACTTCCGGTAAACATTTTGTCGGAATTTATCATAGAGCCAATTTCAACCAGGCATATTTTACCATAACAATTATTAATGTTTAATTTATTTTTTTCCACCACATACGATACATCGTATCTATCCATCACTTCAAAAGAATCAAGCTTTTCCAATTCCAGCCTGACCATATTTCCCATCTGTATAGGGTCAATATCCAAACCCTTTGTGTCAACATTCAAAACAGTTACCGATGGTTTGTTACTTGTCTTTTTTAATGAAGGATTTTGTGCATTGGCATAAAGACCAATACAAATTAATACTACAAATAAGGAGAACTTTTTTATTTTCATCAATGATGAGTAAAGTTCAAATGTTTGTTTATTGTACTTTTCAAGCACATTTAAGTTTAAGAACAATAATAAATTTTCTGTAGAAATAGTTTCATTGTTTGATAAAATTTCTTTAGAAGATTTCATTTCCTGAATTTGATTTTCGTTTTTCATTTTCTTTTAAGATTAAATTATTTATTAATTAGAATTTAGAATTAATACGATTACATATTTTGCCAATCATATATATTCTCAATAAAATCATGAACATTTATTTTTCCAAGAATAGTTACAATGCCTGAAATTGCAAAAGAAATTAAACAACATAAAATAATTGTTCTTGTTTTATTAATAACAGTGATTGATGATTGATTTTTCATTTTCTTAATTTTTAAAAGTTTATTTATTATTGTTTAAGAATTTTTATTCTTGATTCCGTCACAAAAGTACATGGGTTTAAAAAGGTGAAGAAACGGATTACTGCTCCTGCAAAATAATTGCACGTATTAAATACAAAACAGTATCAGTTAACTTTGCGAGATGAATAAAATTTGCAATTTCTGCAAATACATTTTGTACTTTTATGAAAAATTGCAAATAATAGTTTGCCCTTTTATTAATTAATGCAAAACAAAAATGACTAAAAAAGAAAAAGAATCTGCACAGATTTTATTTATGCAGCGACTTAAAACAACATTACCAGCCAATATTTCTTTTGTTGAAGAATTATCTGATTTGCTGCACATAAGTAACGACAGTGCTTACAGGCGTATTCGTGGCGAGTCGGATTTAACAATAGAAGAGATTACATCCATTTGCAAACATTTTAAAATCTCTTTTGATTCTTTTATAAACAATACCGATAATAGTTTTGTCAGTTTTTCACATCTTCAATTGAGTAATCATGTAAATACGTTTAAGGAATACCTGCTAATGATTAAAAATAATTTAGCTTCCATTTTAAAATATCCTGAAAATGAACGCCAGATCATATTTGCTGCGGAAGACATTCCTGTTTTTCAAAACTTCGCACATCCATATTTAAGTGCTTTTAAAATATTTTATTGGAACAAATCAATTTTAAATGCTGAAGGATATGAAGACAAAAAGTTTGAAACAGCGCATATAGATAAGGAGTTGCTGGAAATAGCCGGAGATATTTACGATAATTATTCAAAAATAAATTCAATAGAAATCTGGAGTGACGATACTATAAACAGCACCATCAAGCAGATTGAGTTTTATTGGGATTCGGGAGCATTTAAAAGCAAACGCGATGCCTTACTTATTTGTGAAGAAGTTAATTTAATGTTTGCCCGTATAAATAAGCAGGCAGAACTAAGTATTAAACTTGACCGAAATAATAAACCTTCAAGTACTGATAAAAATTACCAACTATATCATTCTGATGTAATGATTGGAACCAATTGTGTTCTTACCAAAACAGGTAATTCTCTTGGAGCGTATATCTCCTATCATACTTTTAATTCAATGCTTACAACTAATGCAAATTTTTGCAATGAAACAGATTTATGGTTGAAAAATTTAATTCGGAAATCAAATTTAATCAGCGGAGTTGCCGAGAAACAACGATACCGATATTTCAAACATATCAATGGATTACTGAAAAATTTGAAAGAGAAAATTGAAAATGATTAAATGAATCTTTTATCAAAACATACAGAAACAAAAAATCCCGCTAATAGCGGGATTTTTTGTCGTAGCATTTAATAATTAATTTTATTTCACACTTTCCACGACAGCTTTAAAAGCTTCTGGGTTATTCATTGCTAAATCAGCCAAAACCTTACGGTTCAAGTCAATATTTTTAGCATGTACTTTTCCCATAAATTGAGAATAAGACATTCCGTAAGGACGAACACCTGCGTTAATACGCTGTATCCATATCGCACGGAAATTACGTTTTTTAGTTTTTCTATCGCGATACGCGTAAGTTAAACCTTTTTCAAGAACGTTTTTAGCAATTGTAATAACGTTTTTCCTTGCACCCCAATAACCTTTAGTTTGTTTGAGGACTTTTTTTCTTCTGGCTCTTGAAGCCACCGAGTTAACCGATCTAGGCATTTTTTTGTTTTGTTTTTTGGTTTCAGCGTTCTTACAGTTTAAAGAAACTTAATACTGAGTACCGGGTTATTATTAATTGAACTGTGTTTTTACTTTAATTACTTAACTATTTTCCAATAGTCAACATTGCTTTCACTCTTGGCATATCGGTTTTGTCCACCAATCCTGAATGAGATAAAGCACGTTTTGCTTTTGTTGTCTTCTTAGTCAAAATATGACTTTTAAAAGCATGTTTTCTTTTTACTTTTCCTGTTCCGGTAACTTTGAATCTCTTCTTAGCTCCAGACATTGTCTTCATTTTAGGCATTTTTTCTACTTTTTTATTGTTATTATTTACTTGTTTTTATTAATACTTAAGATTCAAATACTCCTGGATCAAATAAGCTGGAATAGCAAATGCAACCCCTTCAGTATTATTACCTATAAGCTTTGCTTCGATTACTCCATGCAATATACCATTATTATCAAACACAGGTCCTCCACTATTTCCAGTATTTACCGACATACCCAACTGAAGCAGATTGTTATTATTATTTTTACGTTCATTGGAAATTACACCTGAAGATACACTTTGTCCCAATTCAACTGATTTAGGAGTGCCGATTGTATATACCAAATCGAGATTTTTAAATGATTTTACATTTGTTAATTTAAAAGCTTTCTCAAATTCTTTATCAACTTTTATCAAAGCCAAATCTCTGTATTTATTATACCTTACTACTTTCCCTTCAAGTTCATCTCCATTAGCAGTTATTATTTTTATAGAACTTTGCTTATCTCCAATTTTTCCTGCTATTACATGATAATTTGTAATAATAAAACCATTCTGAGTAATTGCAAAACCGCTGCCATGACCCCTACCTGTTTTTACAATAACTGAAGCAAGCGAAGCATCTGTTTTATCGACAACAGCATTTTTAGGAGCCGCTAAAGATAACAATGGGTCTGAAATGGTAAAATCTTTTTCCTGATTAATATATTTTGCAAATGTTGGATCTTTATAAAGATTTAAATAAGATATTTCAATAGCATCATTAAACATTTTTGATTCATAATTCTCCATACTTGACGATTTATACTTTTGGTAATATGTACTGTAAGAAGAGAAGTCTCCAGACAAAATTTGGGTTGATATTGAATCTATTTTTTCTTCATAAGTATTCTCAATATACCAAACCAAGTCAAGTTTCACTTTTTCATAATTATCTAAGCTTTTATTAATACTATAATGCACTACTCTCCTTACTTCCCCTTCCAATACTAATGTATTATTATTGTCTGCAAAGACTTTATTTACCGTGTCTATAAATCCACTTTTTTTAAGTGTTTTGTATAAATTTCCAATAAAAATTACATCATTAGGATTTTCTGTTTTTTCTCCATTTAAAGAAGCACCTTTGTTCTTATTGTTTTTCAATTCAATCACCTCTTCTTGATTTGCTTCCGATTTTTGCCTTTTATCAGCTGCTATTATTGCAGCATCAATGTCTTTTTCCCAATGTACTTTTTCTGAAATGTAGTCTTTATTTTTATCTTTTATTTTCAGTTTGACACATAGAATCTCAATAAATTTTTCATGCTCTTTTCTGTCATTTATTTTATTCCCCTCATCTAAATTTGTTGCATCTTGCGATGAAAAAAGACAATAATATGTATTCTTGTAACCAGGTGTTTGTAATACAACTTGGTGAATACCTCTCTCTACATTTAATGTGCAGGAACCAACACCTATCTCTTCGTTATCAACAAAAATTTTTGAGTCTTTATTATTAGAACTTACTGTTACTTTCCCTGATTTTATAATAAACTTGAAAGCACTACTACCTATAAAAACAGGAACTATTAAAAATAATATTATTAATAATTTCTTCATTTTAGGTAATTACTCTTTTAATATTTTTTAATACTTAATATTCAAATATTCCTGAATCATATAACTTGGAATTGCAAAAGCAACACCTTCAGTATTTTTACCTATCAGTTTGGATTCAATAACACCGTGCAATGTGCCATTACTGTCAAATACAGGTCCTCCACTGTTTCCGCCATTTACAGACATGCCTAACTGAAGAAGGTTGTTATTATTATTTTTACGCTCATTGGAAATAACACCGGAAGAAACGCTTTGACCCAATTCAATTGATTTTGGTGCACCAATAGTATAAACATCCTGCATATTTTTAAATGATTTTACATTTGATACTTTAAATGCTTTTTCAAATTTCTTATCCACTTTTATCAAAGCCAAATCTCTGTATTTATTATATCTTACTACTTTCCCTTCCAATTCATCTCCGTTAGCAGTAATAACTTTAACTGCATTTGGTTTACCAATTACTTTACCTGCAATCACGTGATAATTAGTAATGATATAACCATCCTGAGTAATAGCAAAACCACTTCCATGTCCTTGTGCCGTTTTCACAATAACTGAAGCAAGTGACGCATCTGCCTTATCTGTAATATTATTCTTTGGAGCAACAAGTGATAACATCGGATCAGAAATTGTAAAATCATTTTCCTGTTTAATGTATTTTGCCATAGTTGGATTTTTGTGAAGATTCAAATAGGAGATATCTATTGCGTCAGCAAACATTTTCGAATATAAATTGTCTGTTTCATCCTCTGATTTTGCTTTAGGTTTATATGTATAATAAGAACTGTAAATATTGAAATCGCCAGATAAAGCCTGTGTAGAAATAGAATCGATTTTTTCATCATAAGTATTTTTAATATACCAAACCAAATCCAATTTTACTCTAAGGTAAGAAGCTATATTTTTTTTACTTAAAATTTGATAAAAAGTAACCTTTTTTACTTCACCTTCAAGAACTAGGGTATTATTATTATCAGCAAATACTCTATTAACAGTATCAACAAATCCGCTTTTTTTAAGTGTTTTATAAACGTTTTCAGTAAATATGATATCGTCTGCTTTAACCTCATTATCTTCTTTTAGTGTTGCTCCTTTTTTCTTCTTTTTGCTTTTTTTAAACTCCTTCATTTCTGCTTTTGCAGCACCTGCTTTTTGTTTTTTATCTGCCTCTTTCATTGCAGCATCCAAATCGCGTGACCAAGCTACGTTCTCCAAAATGATATCCTTATTTTTATCCTTAATATTCAGTTTAATATTAGAAATATCAATAAACTTATCCTTCTTTTTTCTTTCAACAATCTTGTCTTCTATAGGTATGTTTGTTACTTTATCATAAGAAAGATTTTTGGGATTATGATTATCTAAAATAATAGCTGTTGCTGCATAAACAACTGTAACACAATTTAAAACTTCTAGCGGATAATATGCTATTGGTCTGTGTGTTGGCATTAAGCAATAATATGTGTCTTTATATCCAGGTGTTTGAACAACAATCTGGTGAGCGCCATCTTTCTTTACTTTCAACTTTGCAGAACCTGTTCCAATTTCTTCTTTGTCCAAGAATATTTTCGAGTCTTTGTTACCCGCATTAATTGTTACTTTCTCTCTTTTAGGCATAAATACTGTGCAACAGCTATCTAAAAGAACTGCAATTATTAATAACATTAATAATTTACTGATAAAGGTAATTTGTCTAGTCATTTTTTTTGCATTAGATTATTATTTTATTAGTATTTTCTATTTTTTCTTCGGTGTCAAAACTATTATCATCTTTTTTCCATCTAAAGTTGGCAATTGCTCCGGTTTCCCATATTCTTCCAACTCATTTGCAAAACGTAATAATAATATCTCTCCTTGCTCTTTAAAGATTATCGAACGTCCTTTAAAAAACACGAACGCTTTTACTTTACTTCCTTCCTGCAAAAACTTAATCGCGTGGTTTTTCTTAAAAGTAAAATCGTGATCATCAGTTTGTGGACCGAACCGAATTTCTTTTATTACTGTTTTCGCTGCTTTTGCTTTTAGCTCCTTTTGTTTTTTCTTCTGGTCATACAAAAATTTTTTATAGTCAACAATTTTACAAACTGGAGGTGTTGCCGTTGGCGATATTTCTACTAAATCCAACCCTGCTTCCTTTGCTATTTCTAAAGCTTTCGCTATCGGAACTACAACAGCTTCCTCTCCTTCTCTAACTACACGAACCTCTTTGGCTGTTATTTTCCAGTTAATTTTGTGTAATTCTTGAGTTTTCTTTTGTCCACCTCTTCCATATCGTCTGTCAACAGACGGATCTGCTGGAGTTGCTGCCGTTACTGGCTTTTTAAATGGTGGTCTGTAACCGTTATTATTATTGAATGGTGCTGCTATTGCCTGTTCCTCCTATATTAGTTAATACTCTATTTATCTAAATCTATTATCAATTTCTTTCTGAATCAATTTCGAAAAGTCTTCAATACTGAAACTGCCCAAATCTCCTTCACCTTGTTTTCTAACAGCGACCTGATTTTCACTCTCCTCCTTCTCGCCTACAATCAGCATATACGGCACTTTCTGTAATTCTGTATCACGTATTTTCTTGCCGATTTTTTCGTTCCTTTCATCAACGAGGGCGCGAATATCGTAATTTTTTAGCAATTCCAGCACTTTTTTTGCATAATCATTGTATTTTTCACTTATTGGTAGTATCGAAACCTGATCCGGAGTAAGCCACAAAGGGAATTTACCAGCGCAATGCTCAATTAAAACTGCAATAAATCGTTCAAGAGAACCAAAAGGGGCCCGATGAATCATCACTGGACGATGTTTTTGATTGTCAGCACCGGTATATTCCAATTCGAAACGCTCTGGCAAATTATAATCTACCTGAATTGTTCCCAATTGCCATTTTCTACCAATTGCATCTCTAACCATAAAATCAAGTTTCGGTCCATAGAATGCAGCTTCGCCAAGTTCCACAACCGTTTTAAGCCCTTTTTCTGCTGCTGATGAAATAATTGCATCTTCAGCTAGTTTCCAGTTTTCATCACTGCCTATATACTTTGTTTTATTATCAGGATCTCTCAGAGAAATCTGTGCAGTGAAGTCATTAAAATCAAGCGCATTGAAAACATAAAGCACCAAATCAATTACTTTACAAAATTCTTCCTTTACCTGATCTGGGCGGCAGAATAAATGTGCATCATCCTGTGTAAAGCCGCGCACACGAGTCAAGCCATGCAATTCTCCTGCCTGTTCATAACGATACACCGTACCAAACTCAGCAAAACGAATAGGCAAATCTTTATAAGAACGAGGAGAAGTTTTATATATTTCACAGTGATGCGGACAATTCATTGGCTTCAAGAAAAACTCTTCTCCCTCATGAGGAGTTCGGATTGGCTGAAAAGAATCAGCACCATATTTTTCGTAATGTCCTGAAGTGATATATAAATTTTTATTTCCAATATGTGGTGTAGCTACAGGCAAATAACCAGATTTCAACTGTTGTTTCTGCAAAAATTGAATCAATCGTTCGCGTAATGCTGCACCCTTTGGTAGCCACAATGGCAAACCCATTCCTACTTTTTCGGAAAAAGCAAAAAGTTCCAATTCCTTACCTAGCTTACGGTGGTCACGCTTTTTAG
The DNA here is from genome assembly GCA_903870175.1 of uncultured Bacteroidota bacterium. Classification (GTDB taxonomy): domain Bacteria; phylum Bacteroidota; class Bacteroidia; order 2-12-FULL-35-15; family 2-12-FULL-35-15; genus 2-12-FULL-35-15. Next base: position 7,901 of record CAIQBY010000354.1, on the reverse strand, counting down.
CTTCTTCCAACATCACAATATAATCGGTTAAATCCTTTTGTTTCGTAAAAGTTATTGCATAAACGCGGGTAAGCATTTTATTTTTTTCATCACCTCGCCAATATGCTCCGGCAACATTCATAAGCTTTACTGCTTTTATAAAACCAGTGTTTGGAATATGCGGACCCCGGCATAAATCAGTAAAATTACCTTGCTGATAAAATGTAATTTGTCCATCTTCAAGGCCTTCGATTAAGTCTAACTTATACTCATCATTTTTCTCTGTGAAATATTTTATTGCATCGGCTTTCGAAACGTCACTTCTCACATAAGTGTTGTTCTGGCGTGCCAATTCAAGCATTTTGTCCTCTACCTTTTTGAAATCTTCCTGCGAAAAAGCCATTCCTCCAAGGTCGATATCATAATAAAAACCATTTTCAATAGGCGGACCAATACCGAATTTTGTTCCAGGATAAATTGCTTCAAGTGCTTCTGCCATAAGATGTGCAGAGGAATGCCACATTGTTGATTTACCTTCCAAATCGTTCCATGTTAGTAATACTAATCTGGCATCATCATTAATAGCTCGGGTTGCATCCCAAACATCGCCATTTACTTTTGCTGCTAATACATTGCGCGCCAAACCTTCTGAAATGGACTGTGCTACCTGTAATGCTGTGGTTCCTTTGGCGTATTCACGCATGATGCCATCAGGTAATGTTATTTTAATCATTGTTTTTTATTTGTCCAAACGCCCATACAATTGGGTGCAGGAAGTTATTTTTTTAAAGAGTGCAAAGATAATTATATTAGCCGATAGGACAATATATTTATATACAATAATATTATTCATGAATGAATTACCCCGAGGCAGAGCCTCGAGGTATCAGTTAAAGGATTTTTTTAATTCCGAGGCAGAGCCTCGGGGTATTAACCGACAACCTAATAAAAGTACTCGTTATAAGGCACAAAGGAATAAACAATATTGTAATGAGAAACATACAAGATTAATATGATTAATGGAAAATGAATAAGTAAATAAAATCAAACTAAAATTAATCGGAAATAAACTAAATCAAAAATTTTAAGAGTTTCAATTTGCTACAATGGAAAAATATTAATTACCTGCTATAATTAGGCGCTTCACGAGTAATTGAAACTCCATGTGGATGACTTTCACGAATTCCGGAATTGGTAATACGAATAAATTTGGCTTTTTGAAGTGCTTCAATATTTTTTGCTCCACAATACCCCATTCCTGCACGTAATCCGCCAACAAATTGAAACACAATCTCTGCCAGGCTACCTTTTATTGGCACCCGTCCCGAAATTCCTTCAGGCACCAATTTCTTAATGTCATCTTCAGCATCCTGAAAATATCGGTCTTTGCTGCCTTGTTGCATCGCTTCAATAGACCCCATTCCTCTATATGATTTGAATTTGCGCCCTTCGAATATTATGATTTCACCCGGTGATTCTTCCACACCTGCAAACATAGAGCCCATCATCACAGAATCGGCACCAGCTGCAAGTGCTTTCACAATATCACCTGTAAAACGTATTCCTCCGTCGGCAATCATTGGCACACCTGTACCATTCAATGCTTTCGCCACTTCTACCACAGCGGTAAACTGTGGAACACCAACACCTGCAATTACACGGGTAGTACATATCGAGCCGGGTCCTATACCTACTTTCACGGCATCAGCTCCTGCTTTAACTAATGCCAATGCTGCTTCCGCGGTAGCCACATTTCCTACTACTACTTCCAATTTCGAGTATGCTTTCTTGGTCTTTTTCAATGCTTCAATCACTCCCTTTGAGTGTCCATGTGCAGTATCAATAATTACGGCATCAACACCAGCTTTCACCAACGCATCTATTCTGTCCATCATATCCGCGGTAACTCCTACTGCTGCGGCCACTCGCAATCTTCCCAAGCCGTCTTTATTGGCATAAGGATGCGCTTTCACTTTAATAATATCGCGGTAAGTTATCAATCCTATAAGCCTGTAATTTTTATCTACCACAGGCAACTTTTCAATTTTATGATGCTGAAGTATTTGCTCTGCCTTCTTTAAATCTGTGCCTTCTTTCGCAACTATTAAATCCTTAGTAATCATTACCTCTTTAATAGGGCGTTTCATATTTTTCTCGAACCGTAAATCCCTGTTGGTAACAATACCAATAAGTTTTTTATCAGCATTAATAATAGGAATTCCGCCTATTCTGAATTCGTTTATTAAATCAACAGCATCTTTTACGAGCGCTGTTTCAGGCAATGTAACAGGGTCCATAATCATTCCACTCTCCGAACGCTTTACTTTACGCACCTGTTCAGCTTGCTGGGCTATAGTCATATTTTTGTGCAACACTCCAATTCCGCCTTCCTGAGCAATTGCCACAGCCAGTTGATACTCCGTTACAGTATCCATGGCAGCAGAAACCACAGGAGTATTCAATTTTATTTTTTTAGTAAAATATGAAGTGATGTCCACTTCGCGAGGCAATACTTCGGAATATGCAGGTACTAAAAGTACATCATCGTAAGTTAAACCTTCACCGACAAACTTGCTGGAATCTAATGACATTATGAGATGATTTGAATTTATTAGTTAAAATAAAATTCGTGCAAAGATATGCTTTTTTAGGAAAGGTCAAGAAAGAAAAGTAAAAGAGATAGATGAATGCATAAAAAAGAAAAGCCCCGCATTGCTGCAGGGCATTTCCCATCTAAACCAAAAAAAGAGCCCAGCACTCCTACCGAGCTCCCCAACTATGAAAACAAACTAAATCTACTATGAAATAGAATTTAGTGATACAAATGTATATGAATAAATAACACAAAAATTATTTATTAGACTTAGGCAATCATTTGAACGACTAATCAACATATATTACATTTTTTTGCTTAATTCAATTGTTGAAGCATCCTTTTTTGACTTTAACTTGATATGCTTGTCCGAAATTTTCGAGAATTTATAATCGACGGCTTCAGAACCTGAATCCAAAGTAAGCGTTTCCCCGTTTTCTGAAAACTCATAAGTACCTGCGAATGCATCCTTACCGCTTTTATCAGTTATTTTATATTTTCCTTCTTTAAGAAATTCATAAATATATCCTTCACTAAGCATTGTGGACAGTTCAGGTAAATATTTTTTATAGTGTGCCGAACGAACACTATCTGCTCCCTTATCAATTTTCTTTACTAATTTAGGATCGGCAGTTCCTACTGCTGAAATACTCCATTTACCAATCATATAATTGTTATTTCCTTTAAAAGAAGTGAATAGAATAAATAATGCCAACGGTAAACTTAGTAATAGTGATTTCTTTTTCATTTTAATTTATTATTATTTAAGTGTTCAAATATACGTAATTTATATATTTCAAATATTATTTAAATCTTATCCCCATTAAATATGCGTTTTATAAATTATCTTTGTCAATAGGTCTGTTAGTTCGCGACCATTCGCTCCACGATCCAACATATAAATTAGGTATTTCCATTCCTGCATAATTCATCGCGAGCAATGTATGGCAAGCTGTGACACCAGAGCCACAATGAACTATAACATTTTCCGGTGTTCTATTTTCCAAGGCTTTTTCATAAATCAATTTCAATTCTTCAGGTGATTTGAAAAAGCCTTTGTTGTCCAAATTTTCTGTGAATGGCAAATTTACTGCACCGGGAATGTGACCTGCGATTAAATCAATTGGTTCTGTAACCCCTTTATAACGTTCGGAAGAACGGACATCTATCACAAGAAAGTTTTTGTCCTGTGAAACTTTTTCCACCTCATCAATTGTAACGACAGGTAGTTTCCAATGGTTAATTTTATAGGAAGGAATTGTTGTGACGATTACTTTTTCTGAATCAGCAGGGAAACCTGCGGCAATAGCTTGGTTGAAGCCGCCGTCAATAACCTGAACTTTTGTATGCCCAATAGATTTTAACATCCACCATAAACGTGCCGCAGCATTCGAACCGTTTTTATCATCGTATATTATTACATAGCTATTGCGGTTAATTCCAGCCTTCCCAAGCATTTCTGAAAAAGTATCCAGGTCAGGTAAAGGATGTCTGCCACCTTTTGCCGGATCTGAATTTTTTACAGCCAAATCAAATTCAAGGTTAATATGAAATGCATTTTTCAGATGAAGCTCAGCATAATTTTTATTGCCTTCAGCACCTGTACGTGCATCTATCAAAATAAATTTTTCTTTATTTTGAAGTGCGACTAATTCACTTGGCTTTATTATAGGTATCATTTTTTGTTTAATTGTTTAGGTTCATTCGTATTAATTAACTCTCTAATTATTAATTTATATGCTTCAATGCCTTTATTCAATGTTGATACAGGAATACATTCATTTGCAGAATGCACCGATTCTATCAATTGTTGATTTAGTTCTATAGGTAACAAACCATAAGCTGTTATTTGTTTTGCTCTAAAATAGCTATTGTCAGTGGTTGCCGGGAATAATACAGGAAGAACTGCGCAATCGGGATATGCTTTTTTTAATGCAGATTTAATTGCTTTATATTTTTCATTGGGAACACTTGCTACTTCATCCGGCGACTGGTCAATAGTTTCTATTTCTACTTTTGGATTATGTATTCTTAATTTTAATTTACGAATAAAAATTTTGGTTGAAACATCCGGGACTAATCTGCAATCGAAGTAAGCAGTGGCAGTTCCTGGTATTACATTTGGCGGACCGAAAGGATTTGAAAAATTAGTGAGTTGAATTGTGTTAGTTACTTCATTCAATAACATTGGTTCGCGTGAAAGTATTTTTCGGCGAAAAGGACGAAACAGCCCATTGATGTTTTTCAAAACAAAACCTTGTGCCCCACCATTTAACTTTCCTAATTTACGAAACATCTTTTTTGTTGTTTTATCAAAAATAATAATAGGCTTTTCGTCTTCAATTCTGTCAATTGCTTTTATTAAAATTCGATTTGCAGTATTGGAAGATGGCATTGATGAATGACCATGCGTTTTTTGATGCACTGATAATTTCAGCCATAAACTCTGCTTCTCCGCCATTGAAACAAAAAATACTTCTTTGTCTGGTTTTGATGGCAGCACACCTTTTAACCCGGCGCCACCTTCTCCTATTATTAGCGAAACATTCAGCAAGGGTAAATTATTTTCAGTAATTAATTTTGCTCCGTTTCGTCCTCCATTTTCTTCACCCGAGACAAATAAAACAGTAAAATTATACGGCAACGATTTTTCTTTGGATTCTTTTAAATATGCTGCTACGGCTTCAAGTTGCATCAACCCTATTCCTTTCATGTCCAGGCATCCTCTTCCCCAAACAGTATCGTGTATTATTTCCCCTGAAAACGGAGGGTGTTTCCATTCGGCACTATCTATTGCCGGTACCACATCCAGATGACAGAGAAAAACAATGTTTGGTTTTTGTTCTTCTAAAGGATAAAGAGATGCTGAAAAGTTGAAGGATGAATCGCTGTCATTAAATAAATGAACTGACAATCCCATTTCTATACTTTTATTATAGAGGAACTTCCCTACTGGTTTTTCGTGACCAGATAATGAACGAAAACGTAATATTTGACTTAGTAATTGCGAGACATTTTCCGATGGCAAGGTGTCACTTGCAAAGGAAATAGTGCATGAAAAGAAAGTGAATAGTAAAAGAAACTGCGATTTGTAATTCACATTTTTTATTGTTAACCAATTTGAATTTGAGTGTTTTTTATCTTTAACAAACGTACTGATTTTTTTTAGTTTAAGATTAAGAAGTTTTATCTTAATTGAAATTACATAATATACAAAATTATAAAGCATAATTTTTTCTTTAATTATCGCCTTACACAACTCGATAATTGCCTTACACAACTCGATAATCGCCTTACACAACTCGATAATCGCCTTACAGTTCCTGATAATCGTGTTACAGTTCCCGATAATCGTGTTACAATTCCCGATAATCGTGTTACAGAGATCGATAATCGAGGGTTTTCGAAAAACAACCTCCATAAACACATTTTAATACACTTTAATAACTTTAAAGTCTTTTTCAATTTAAAATAAAGAAAATACACCTGAGAGCTTTTTTAGGCTAAAGCCGTTTTATTTGGTCGCCCGTAACTTCATAAAAGTAAATAAATCGGCACCAATAAATTTTTATTGAATTATTTAAAGTATTTTTAATTTTCAATCGTCTTATATAATATAACACGTAAATGTAAATGGGTTTCGATACAGTAAGTGAAATAAAAAACGAACAGCTAAGTGACGCCATTCATCGCGAGAAAGGGAAGTTGTTCAATTTTATTAACGGGAAAATGCCTTCTGTAGAAGATGCCGAGGATGTGCTGCAGGATGTTTTTTTCGAATTTGTAGAATCGTCGCGCGACGATAATCCCATCGAACAGATTGCTTCCTGGCTTTATCGGGTAGCCAGAAATAAAATTACTGATTGGTACAGAAAAAGAAAAACAGAGCGGTTCGAGAATAAAGTAATAGCAAATGACGATGAAGACGAACCATTATTGCTTTCCGATATTTTATCTTCTGTAGAGTTGCCTGCAGATGACAAAATGCTTCTAAAAGTAATATCAGAACAGCTTACAGAAGCACTGGAATTATTACCTGCAAAGCAAAAAGACGTTTTTGTAATGCACGAACTCGAAGGAATGAGCTTAAAACAAATAGCAGAAATTACTGAAGTACCAATCAAGACTGTCATTTCCAGAAAGCATTATGCAGTATCCTTTCTTCGTGAGCATTTACGCGAGTTATATAATGAATTGTTAAACTAATAATTAATAAATAAAAAAATGAAAAATAAATTTAAAGCATTCAAAGTATTTAAAATCACATTGGCAGTAGTCTGCGGTTTTCTCTTATTCGGTTTCGGAACAATGTATTTATGGAACTGGCTTATCCCCGTATTATTCAAAGGACCAATTATCTCCTATTGGCAGGCAATTGGATTGATAGTATTGTCAAAAATTCTTTTCGGAGGATTCAAAGGCAGAGGCGGACATTGGGGAGGAAGACATAAAATGCGTGAAGAATGGAAGAAAAAATTTGAAGAACGCATGTCAACAATGACTGAAGAAGAAAAAGAAAAGTATCGTAATCGTTGTTTCAGTAAATTCTAGATATAATGGTAAAGCTCGCAATTGCAGATAACCAGCAGGTAATATTGGTTTTTAAAACCAATGTAAAAAGAAAAAGCGAAGTAAAACTTCTTGAACCAATTTTGAACAGGCCCGAAATACTAAAGTGGAATATTGATTTGGAAGATTGTGACAAGGTATTAAGAATAGTAACTCACAAGCTTACAAGTAAAGACATTGTCAAAGCCGCCAAAGCAAAAGGTTTTGAATGCGCCGAGTTGGAATAATTATTAACGAACCTTTTTAAACGAAAAAAGCCTCGCAACTTGCGGGGCTTTTTAGGTAAATTATATTCTAATATAATTATGCTAATCTAACATTTACAGCATTTAAACCTTTTTTGCCTTCTTGAACTTCAAAAAGTACTTCGTCATTTTGACGAATTTCTTCTTTCAATCCTGACACGTGAACGAAGAACTCTTCGCCATTGTCATTAGCTTTAATGAACCCAAATCCTTTTGTTTCATTAAAAAACTTTACAATTCCATTTTTCATTTAATATTTAATAATTTTGATTAATAAGGTACAAAGGTAATCAATTTATTGGACAATGGCTGATTTATTTAATAAATAAGTTTTTATTACCATAAAAAAGATTAATAATTAAAATATTTGAGACTTTAAAAAGAAAAAGCCTTGAATTTCTTCAAAGCTTAAATCTTGTGCGGATGAAGGGACTCTCGAACACCTTTCATCCATTTTATTAACAATCAACACTTTATAAATAGACCAATAATATTTTCACAAATATATCATTATT
>CAIQBY010000353.1 GCA_903870175.1 uncultured Bacteroidota bacterium | reverse complement strand
GGACGAATTTCCCAATATGTTTTTTTGCCACCGCTTCTTCTAATTGCCCTAACCACATTTCCTTCTCCGCAATTATAAGCAGCCAATACCATTTGCCAATCGCCAAATAAACTATACAGATATTTAAAATATTCGCAGGCAGCTGTGGTTGATTTATAGGGGTCGCATCGTTCGTCAACATAGGAAGTAACTTTCAAACCATATTCCTTTCCTGTAGGATACATAAATTGCCAAAGACCCAGAGCGCCTGAGCGGGAACGTGCCAATGGATTCAATGCCGACTCGCAAATTGCAAGATATTTTAATTCCAATGGTAAATTATATTTATCAAGCTGCGCTTCAAACATCGGGAAATAATATTGAGAAAGTGCCATCATTCTTGAAACAAGTTCACGTTTTCGCAATGTGTACATTTCAATATAACCTTTCACCACATTATTATATTGCAAATCAAAAGGTGATTCCGCATCAAGTTTTGCAAGGCGGGCCTCGTAAATCATTTCATCATAATGAGGAACAGAATCAGGAGCAAAATGGTACTTACTATTTTTAGGATAAGAGATTCTTGCATATCCCTTTTCAAAAAGATTCAAACTGCTTAAACTGTCTAAAGCGGCGGCTATCGGGTCGTCCTGAATAGTTTCAGGCGAATATCCCGACTGTGCATATCCATAATCTACACTTCCGGTTCCTATTATTATCAGGAAAAGGATTGCAAAAAAGGAAATATTTAAATTCGTTTTCAATTTATTCAAGTAGTTGGCAAAAGTAGCAAATTAAAGGAAAGATAAATTTCCGAAAAAAATTTGATTCACAAAACGTGTTAAAAAACAAAAGCCCGAAATGAATCGGGCTTTTGTTTTTTTAATTCATTAATTGCATTTTATTTTATAATCATCATTTCTACGCGTCTGTTTTTCTGTCTGCCTTCATTCGTTTTATTATCTGCAATCGGTTTTGTCTGACCAAACCATTCTACCTTAAATCGCTCCGGCGCAATACCTTTTCCAACAAGATATTTTTTAACTGCTTCGGCACGTTTTTGAGAAAGTTTAAGATTTGCTGCAGGCACTCCCTGATTATCCGTATGTCCTGAAACCTTTAATCTCCATTTTGGTTTCTTCGCCAGTAACGAAGCCAAATCATCCAAAGAAGCGAACGATTCTTTTTTAATAACATCAAGTCCCGTTGCAAATTCCAAATTACTGAATGCTTTCTGAACGATTGCCTGCTCCACAGTATCAAGTTTTACGGCTACATCCTGAACATTTTGCTGATTAAGAACATTAACATCTGTTTTCAAAATAATAAAATGCAAATAACCGTCTTTATTATCTTTTATCGCTTTCTTTGCAATACCGCCTACAACTACTTTTGCATCAAACATAGTATCGGTATGCTCTCCAAGGAATTTAAATCTCACTTTTTCGTCAGCAGGTAAATCATCAAAACTAAAGCTGCCATCTTTGTTCTGAATTACAGTACGTAAATTATTACCATCTGCATCCACCAAAATCAATTTCAATTCAGGACAACCATTGTTGCTTGCAGGTCCCGGTTTATCAGGACATTTATCCAGTTTATCAATCACACCATCCCCGTCTCTGTCAGGACAACCTTTGAATTGAGGCAATCCAGCTTCGTTAGGACAATCATCGTCTTTATCAGGAATTCCATCTCCGTCAGTATCAGGACAACCATTAAACTGAGGCAATCCAGGAACATCGGGACAGGCATCATCTTTATCCGGAATCCCGTCGTGATCGCGATCAGGACATCCATGAAATTCAGGTAATCCAGGTTCATCAGGACATAAATCATCTTTATCTTCAACATGGTCACCATCCCGGTCGGGACAACCATAAAACTCCCAAACGCCCGGAACATCAATACATCTGTCTTTATCATCGGATACATGGTCGCCGTCACGGTCGCGGACGCGAGGTTTAAGAACTGCGAATCTCAGCATCACTTCGAAGTCGGCGCCGTATATAGGTTTTGTAGTTACAAAAGGTAAAATGTTGGATGTTCCTATTATCAACGGACCTATTCTCAATCCAAGTCCTACTTTTACCATTCCCATCTGGTCGTATGATACAGGAACGAAAGCGCCGAAATGACGCTGATCCCAACGTGGAGTAAGGCTTATCATTGACATTTCATGAACCTTTGCCGGTCTGTTGTTAAACGGAAATGCATATCTTGGAGTAAGGTTTACATATATATCTTTCCAGATATTATAGTCAATCTGCGCCGTTAACACAGTCGGCAGGTTCATTGTAAATTTCGAATTATTATTTGCATTAAATCCTGCTGCATTATACCTGTGGTTTAATGTAGTATCCAAAGAGGTGATGCTGCTCAAATTAAGACTATTAATATTCCAGTTGCTTGTTTCAGGATTGAAAGTTTGGCTCTCCGCATTTTTATACGTCACTCTTCCAATATCCAAAAGGGAAATTCCTACACGCAATTTATATTTGTTAAGATCTTTGCGTGTCAAATCCTTTTCACCATTCATCTCGTATTTATACTTCAAATAATCAGGCCGCCATTCATACACCACTCCTAAATCAAAGCCAACAGAAGGTTGCGACGACATTTTACCGCTCAATTCATTCGACCCCCCGTTAAAATTGGACGAATGCCCGTAGCCCGCATCACCATGAGAAACAGAAAGAACAGAATCACTGCTGAACTGATAATGAAAATCCTTAACATAGAAGTATGCAGCCGATAATCCTTCTATAAATTTTGCTGTAATACCTGCTTTCAGAAAATGTTTTCCTTCTGCTTTTATCACCCGTCCGTAAGTAAATCCATACTCAGCCCAGGTCATTGTCTGAATATTCAATCTTTTATTATTCACCTGCGGAACCCATAACGACGGCGCTTGTAATTGATTATACAGCAAATCCGCAAGCTCGGCATCTATCCCATCTACATTTAAAATAGTACGTACTTTAAACTTAAGCGCAATAGCATCCTTATCATCAATATTAACCATCAGCGAAGGCAAATATATATTGTTGGCTAAATAAAGCGATTTCGATTTCGAATTACTTCCATTGATATATAAGTTATTTTGAAACGGAGTTTGGCTCAAATTATAATAATTGGTAGTCGAAAAATCAAACATCTTATTGTTATAATCCAATGCCTGATGTTTGAGCGCAACATAATTATTATTAAAATTTATACTTGTTCCGAAAAGATTGAAATCACTTTTCAAACGACTGTCGACAACAGATGCCGGCTGCAAATCGGTTCCTACAAGTCCTGAATAATTGCTGTTCGAAAACCCAAGAAAATCCTGAGCATAGGAAGTAAAGCAAAAAATAAGCGCAGAAAATATTGTTAGTAAATGTTTTTTCATTTGAGTGTTATCATTTATTGTTTTTGGTTATTTAATCGATTAGTCTTTTCAAATAACATTTCAAATGTAGAAATAATTTGGCAAATGAATAGTTTTAATTTGCAAATAAGAAAATTTAAGCAGAATATATCAATACAATTAAACTTAAATTCTTTTAAATAACATTACCGAAACTGTATTAAACAAAAAAAACTCTTTACATTTTTTGTAAAGAGTTTTTAAGTAGCTAATGCCAAAAGCAAACATTCTTTTAATTTTGGAATATCACGTTGAGTAATATCATAAACTATTTCGTGTACAAGTCTTTCGTAATGATGAGAAGCATAGTCCCTGAATTTTATTACATCATTAATTTCAGGATAATTTATATCTTTAATAACTTCGGGATGTTTTACTGAAATGTTTTTAAGCAATTCGCCCAAAGCTTGCAACCTCATTAATGTTCCGTCATACGTTAAGCCATTATATTTTTGAATAAATTCAGTCGAATTTGTAATCGAAAAAGTGTAATTTTCAATAGCTTCAATATGTTCCAAACAATATTCCAATTTGGTTTTTATTAAATCGCTATACATATATAATATCTTTTGTAATTAAGCGAAGGAAGCGTTCCGATAAATTATCATTGGTAGGTACCAAATCAACTTTTAATTTTAATTTATCCTGCAAATAGTCTATTATGCCAATATAATTACGCAATGTTTTCACTTTCATTTTCACTAAAATATCCACATCACTACCTGCCATTTCCTCACCACGAGCATACGAGCCGAACAAACCTATTTCCTCCACTCCAAAATGTTCCTGCAAATAAGGTTTTTCAGTTCTTATTGATTCTATGATATTTTCTTTATTCATTCTGCAAAAATACAAATAATAAAATCATTGGTTGTTTTGCTTGTTTAAATAACATTCTTCAACAAAAAACTCTTTACATTTTTTGCAATGAGTTTTTTTGCAACAAGGGCGAATAACTATTTTCTTGTTTCACCAAATTGATTGTAAACAAATATTTCTCCTTTATTCCATAAATATACAGCACCATCATTTTTAATTTTCCATGAACCCTCATTGTCATCTATTTGTATTTCCCTATAGTCATTTTTCGGCTCACCTAATTTATAAGTATATGATTTTTCGGTTAATTCTTTATCCCCATAATAAATAATTAGTTTAACTTCATCGTCTCCGAATTCAAGAAAGGATGTCATACTTGCTTTCATTTCAAAATGCTGAAAATTTTTTGACATCAAATATTTTTTTACTTCATTTGGGTTGTTAATATCAAACTTGTTTAAACAACCACTCTTTCCAACAATCCATAAAACAATAACTAATGTGAATACAATCGTAATTATTCTTTTCATTGTTATTTGCTTTTCAGTTCCCGAAAAACAATGTAAACAAATCTTTTTCCATCTTCAATGTCAAAAGAATTAAGTACTTCCATCCCCTCTACAAATCCATTTGCATTTTCCTTTATGGTTTCCTGCATGGTTGTTAAAGATGTTTTTGCTGTATCTTTTACTTCAGTTGTTTTTACAACCATTTCCGAAGTTATTGTAGAGCCATTCATAAAAATATTTGCAGCACTTCGAGCTTTAACATTAGCTACTCTATTCATAGTAGATGTATTGCCATTATATTTTGCTTTTTCAAGAATGACTAATGAGACAATATACTTTGCATTGTAATCTTCAATGATTTTTACGCCTTCGAATTTTGTGGATTCGTACATTCTTCGCACAAAATTTGAAAGTGTTGTTTTGTCAGTATTAAAATCCTGAGCATATATGCTGTTACCAAAAAATAAAAGTGAAAATAGAAATATGATATAAATTCTTTTCATGATTATTTCCATGTTATATTATTATTAGGAACTGTTTTTGGCTGATTTTTCGCAAATTCTACAGCTATATTGCATAAACCGATTAAATTGACCACCTGATTCCGGAGCAAATTGACCACCAAATTTTCTGGCGAAGAATTTCAAAGTTCTAACTTATTTTGGATGTTGGACAAATGTATTAAAAATGTTCTAAGTTGTTGTTAAG
>CAIQBY010000352.1 GCA_903870175.1 uncultured Bacteroidota bacterium | reverse complement strand
CACCTATCGTGGCGGATTAAAAACTATAATTATTACCGATTCTTTGCAAACATTCTTCTTAATCTCTTCCGTTTTTTTAACGATATATTTTATTTGTAACAGTTTAGATTATTCAGTGATGGTGAGTTTTATTTCAGCTCAACAATTAAAGGAAGTTTCGCAGGTAAGCAAACCCCGAAAATAGTTGCTGATTTTGGAGTTACTAAAGCAGACATTACCGAATTGAAAGATAATATAACATTGCATAATGTAAATTTAAAAGGACATTATACCAACGGGAACAAGGAAGATAAACAGACATCTACACTTACTATTAATCCATTTTCGGCCTCACTTAATAAGAGTATTATTTCAGGAGATATTTCCATGCATAATCTAGAAAATCCTTCTTTCGATGGCAAGATAAAAGTTGATTTTAGTCTGGATGAGTTACAAAAATTTATTAAAGTTGATACCATCGAAACCATAAATGGTCAGGTAAAATTGAATGCGGAATTTAGTGGGGACGGAAAAGATGTAGAAACAGGAACCTATGATAATATAAGTACTTCCGGTGATTTATCGATTATTAATACGAATGTGAAATTGAAAAAGAATTCACTTGCATTCTCAAATATTAACGGTGATTTCAAACTGAATAATAATGACTTGACAGTAACTAATTTTACCGGCAATGCAGGCAGCAGTGATTTTGCATTGAAAGGAGTTTTAAGAAATTTAGTTGGCTTTATTTTAAAGGATAAGGAAAATATTACTGTCGAAACTTCATTTAATTCAAAAAATATTAATCTTGATGAATTGCTTTCGAATAAAGATAAGACATCAGAATCAAACAGTAAATATAAACTCCGGTTTTCTGACCATATCAATGTAAACCTAAATTCCAATATTCAACATCTCGTATTCCGCAAGTTTGATGCAACCAATATTCAGGGGATAATAAAACTAAAGGATAAAAAACTTTATGCCGATTCGGTTATGGTATCTACTATGAATGGAAAGATTAATACAAGCGGAATGGTGGATGCAAGCGACAGTACAAAGATATTGGTAACTTGTTTTACAAATATGGATAGTATTAATATTACTAAACTGTTTTATGAGTTTGAAAACTTCGGTTCGACTTCCATTACTGATAAAAACATAAAAGGCATTGCAACAGTTAAAATTCAATTTGCTTCAGAACTATCGCCCGAATTGACAATAAACCAGAAAAAACTTTATTCAGGAATAGACTTGAAAATTGAAAACGGTGAACTTAATAATGTGGAAGCATTAAAAAGTTTATCAAAATTTATTTCATTAAACGATTTGGAGAATATACATTTTGCTACACTAAAGAATAAAATTGAAATCAAAAACCAGGAAGTATCTTTTCCTAAGATGGAGATTAATTCAAATGCAATTAATATGGTTGTTGCAGGCAAGCACAAATTTAATAATGAGATTAATTATCTGGTTGAGTTATCCTTAAGTGAGTTATTATCTAAAAAAGCGAAGAAGAATAAAAAAGAAAATGAAGACTTTGGTGTTGTCGAGGATGATGGTTTAGGACGAACACATATTTATTTATCAATGACCGGAACCGTTGATAAACCTATCATTAAATATGATTCGCGAGGAGCCATTCAGAATATTAAACAGGATATTAAAGTCGAAAAAAAGGAATTAAAATCTATTTTGAAAAAGGAATTTGGAATGTTCAAAAAGGATACAACTCTGAATAATATAAATAAAAAAAATAAAGAGACGAAGTTTGATATCAAGTGGGAAGAAGCCGATAAGAAAGAAGAAAAGAAAGAATTAAAGTTGCCAAAGAAAGAAGAGAGTGATGATTTTTGATTTGACTAAGACTCAAAAAAGACTATATTCGTAATTCTAAAACCAGACAAAAGATAAGTGAATATTTATTCGAGCAAGCAGAAGTGGAAATTAGGGTTGTTTATTACAGCCATAATTATTATTGGGATATCCTTGTGGTACACCAATACGCTTGTGAATAAAATTGCACAGGAAGAAAGAAGAAAAGTAAAATTGTGGGCGGATGCTATTCAGAAAAAAGCCAACCTTGTAAAGTACACCAACAATCTTTTTGATAAAATGAAAGCCGACGAACGCAAGAAAGTCGAACTGTGGGCGGAAGCTACCAGACAGCTTTCTCTCGATTTAACCGATTATGGTTTTGTTCTGAAGGTTGTTTCGGATAATACTACTGTGCCTGTAATTCTTGCGGATGATAAAGGCACTCCCATTACTTCCCGGAATTTTGATAAGGAAAAAGAAAATGACAAAGCGTATTTGAAAGCGCAAATCGAAGAGATGCGTGCCGTTCAGGAACCCATTGCCATAAACATTTATAAAGGTCAGAAAAATTATTTATACTATAAAGATTCAAAACTTTTTTCCGAATTGAAAAATGTTTTGGATGATTTGATAAAATCATTTATCTCTGAAGTAGCTGTCAACTCTGCTTCTGTGCCTGTTATTGTTACCGACTCTACAAAAGAAAATGTTACTGCAGCCGGTAATATTGACACGTTAAAAATCAAGGATAAAACCTATTTACAAACTACCATTGCCGCTATGGCTTCACAAAATCAGCCTATCGAGGTAGAGTTTGGCGACGGCAGTAAAAGTTATATCTTCTATCAGGAATCCATTTTACTTACGCAATTAAAATATTATCCGTATGTAATGTTTGGTATTATTGGTTTGTTTTTATTGGTTGCCTATTTATTATTCAGCACCGCCCGCAGAGTGGAACAAAATCAAGTATGGGTAGGCATGGCAAAGGAAACCGCACATCAACTGGGCACTCCTCTTTCTTCATTAATGGCTTGGCTCGAATATTTAAAATCAAAAGGATTGGATGAAGAAACATCAAGGGAAATTGAAAAAGATGTAAAACGTTTGGAAACAATAACCGAACGTTTCTCTAAAATAGGTTCTGTTCCTAAGTTGGATTATGTTGATTTAGTTAAGGTTCTGGAAGACTCCATCAACTATATGAAATTAAGAACTTCAAAAAACGTAGTGTTTACAATCAATGCAGGCAATCAGGAAGAAGTGATGGCGCAGTTGAATATTCCTTTGTTCGAATGGGTAATTGAAAATTTAATCCGCAATGCAGTGGATGCAATGAACGGAAATGGTGCTATCACCATTACGCTTGCTGACCAAACTCAATTTGTATATATTGATGTTGCCGATACCGGAAAAGGTATTCCGAAATCAAAATATAAAACTGTATTCGAGCCGGGATTCACCACCAAACAAAGAGGTTGGGGATTGGGCTTGTCACTGACAAAACGTATCATCGAAAATTATCATTCCGGAAAAATATTTGTCAAGAGTTCTGAAATTGATAAAGGAACTACCTTTAGAATTGTGCTGAACAAATAATAATGTCCGGCATTTATATTCATATTCCTTTCTGCAAACAAGCCTGTAATTACTGCGATTTCCACTTCTCCACGTCATTAAAAAACAAAGATGCATTTCTCAATTCTTTAAAAAGAGAAATAGAAATTCAAAAGAATTATTTAAACGGGAATAAAATTTCAACCATTTACTTTGGTGGAGGAACGCCGTCTTTGTTATCCGAAAAGGAGTTGATGAATATTTTCGAAACACTCGAAAGGAATTTTATTATTGCTGAAGATGCCGAAATTACGTTAGAAGCCAACCCCGATGATTTAACAAAGGATAAAATAAAACAACTGAAAGATACGCCAATCAATAGATTGAGCATTGGCATTCAAAGTTTTTTTGATGAAGATTTAAAATTGATGAATCGTGCTCACACTTCTAAAGAAGCCGAGACAGCCGTAAAAGCTTCGCAGGACAAAGGTTTCGAAAACATTACCATCGATTTAATTTATGGAATTCAAACGCTTTCCAATGACAACTGGAAAACCAATTTGAACTCCGCTTTTAATCTGGATGTAAAACATATTTCCGCATATAGCTTGACAGTGGAGCCCAAAACTGCATTGGCACATCAGATAAAAACCGGAGAGATAAAAAACATTGATGAGCAGAAAAGTGCCGCCCAGTTTGAAATAATGCTGGAAGCGATGAACAAAAATAATTTTATTCAGTACGAAATATCCAACTTCGGTAAAGACGGATATTTCTCCCGACACAATAGTAATTACTGGTTGAAGCAAAATTATCTGGGCTTGGGACCTTCCGCACATTCGTATAACGGCGAAAGCAGGCAGTGGAACATTGCCAACAATCCTATCTATATTCAATCGCTCGAAAAAGGCGAACTTAATTTCGAGAAGGAAACACTTACTGCTTCCCAGCGTTACAACGAATATATATTAACTACCCTGCGTACCATGTGGGGAACAGATTTGAACTACATCAAACAAACATTTGGCAACGATTATTTATCGTATTGCCTGCAGGAAGCCGCAAAATATATTGACAGTAAAAAAGTGCTGCATCACGAAAATAAATTGCTTTTATCCGACCACGGAAAATTATTTGCTGATAAAATTGCCAGCGATTTATTTATTGTTTAATGCTTATTTCTCAACACAGAGAAAAATAAAAAAGCCTCGTAGAAATACGAGGCTTTTTTTAGTCCCACATGCGGGATAGAATTTTTCTTTAAACAATTATAACCACACAAAGTATTCCATCGTTCCCAGCCTTTTTTTACAATAAGGGATGAAAGAGTTAACAAAAAAATTGTACCTCAGGATTTTGATTGATATAATTGTCATTGTTTATTTAATTATTAATTATTTTGTTTCAATTAGTCTGCAAAAGGCGGTGTTAAATAGTATCTATTCAACCTTAAATCCTCTCTTTATAACCTCGCCGGAGCCATTTTACTCCATTACTGTTTTTTCTGTCATGAAAAGTACTTTTGTTGTCGTGTAGAGTACTTTTTTACTGAACAAAAGCACTTTTTATTGTTTGTCGAGTACTTTCCTTTAGAGAAAAGAGCTTTTTATGTCACAAAAAATACTTTTCTTCACAACAAAAGTGCTCTGCTTATAATAAAAAGCTCTCTACAAGGTATAAAAAGTACTTTACAAGGTATAAAAAGGCGGAATGGCCATTTCGGCACATTTCAACACCAAATCTTCGACACTTTTTAGAGGAACAGGAATATAAAAGAACGAAAACTAAACGTTAACTTTAAGTGATAGAGTAAAGTAACTTCCCTTTTATTTGAGTGAGATAAAACTTTTAAGGAAGTAGGGGCTTTATGATATTCTGCTCAATTAGTATGAGCGACCCGCCGATTTTAGATTTTTGCCTTTGAAGGTGTTATTCACCTTCAAACGTTTTAAACTGCAACAGCAAAAACCCTTTACAAAACGTAAAGAGTTTTTTAATTAAAAATTACAATGCAAAAATTAAAGTATTTTTGTAACAATAAAAAATAAACAACATTCTGCCGGCATATAATGATTGCAAAAATAACACATAAAGGAAAGTCGTACCATTCCGATTTATCAAAACCAATTGATATTTCCATTCCATTGCGCACCGGAAAAGAAAATGTAAATGCCTGGTATGCCAATCCTGTTACTATCGAACCTGTCCGTATGGGCGACTGGGTGGGCGATGTGAAGCAAGGAGGATCTGTTAATTTCCGAAACATCATGTTCAACCCTCACGGAAACGGCACCCATACCGAATGTGTAGGTCATATCAGCAAAGAAGATTATTCCATCAATCAATGCCTGAAAAAATTCTTTTTTATTGCTGAAGTAATTACCATTTTACCTGACGAAACACCTGGTGGTGATAAAATAATTACCCGCAAGCATATCGAAAACTGTCTTGGTGAAAAACGTCCGGAAGCCATTATTATCCGCACATTGGATAATCACATATCGAAAATAAACCGTCAATATTCAAATACCAATCCTGCTTACCTGCATCATCAAGCCGCCGAATATATTGATTCCATTGGCATCGACCATTTATTAATTGATTTGCCTTCTGTGGATAAAGAAAAAGATAACGGTAAACTATTGGCGCATCATGCTTTCTGGCAATATCCCAACAACACAAAGCAGGAACGCACAATCACCGAAATGATTTATGTACCTAATACTATTTATGACGGAACTTACTTGTTAAATATTCAGATAGCAAGTTTCGAAAACGATGCTTCACCCAGCAAACCATTGTTGTTTCAGTTAAACCCGGCATTATAACTTTTACTAAAAAC
Source organism: uncultured Bacteroidota bacterium (assembly GCA_903870175.1). Classification (GTDB taxonomy): domain Bacteria; phylum Bacteroidota; class Bacteroidia; order 2-12-FULL-35-15; family 2-12-FULL-35-15; genus 2-12-FULL-35-15. The sequence continues at coordinate 977 of CAIQBY010000352.1, read as the reverse complement.
AAAACCGCCCGATGAATAATCATCAGGCGGCTCCCTCACCAAACAAAACAAAAAAACTAAATACTGATATTTATTCCGATAGTAAACGGATATTCCTGCGGCCCTTTATTCTTTTCGAACAACCTGTTCAAGCCATAATCAGCGAATACACCAATCCTGTCATATCCAATTCTCACCATCGCACTATACCGGAAAGGCTCGATATTAAACACCTGTTTGTCCTTCACCCTATACATCTCATCATCCGCTACAAATTTCTGTTTCAATACCGAATGAATTCTATATGCAAATTCTATCCCACCTGCAATATGTAAATTGGTACGCGGATTTTTACTTGTATTAATCTCCAGCATCAGCGGCACTTTCAGATAACTCACATTCAAATCGTTTTTCTTATAGTTCAGCGAATCCTTCACTCCTCGCAGATAATGACTGCTATCCGTTTTTAACGATGTACTGTTGCTGAAAGCGTAATGATTAAAATCCAAACCCAATCCCGTCACCAGGTTTATATAGTTTTTATAAAGATGAAAATCATGTTCAAAAACATTAAATCCCAATTGATACGACTTTGCATAGTTCTGTTCCAGAAAACTCGCGCCGCTAGCCACAGTCAAACTATTATTATAATTAAGCATCCCGTTCACACCAATCTCAATGCCTCGCCAGTGTTTAAAATCATTCTTATAATTATGTATCGAATCCTTTTTTGAATAATAATTCCCTTTCCCATTATTATTTCTATTGTCACCAATAATCATATACTTCTTTTTTCCAAGCATAAATTTGGTTGTATCACTCGCCGTCTCCTCACCATTCCCGCTTTTGCTTTCTCTCACCGACCCTGCACCGCTTATAACCACATTCCGTTCCGCCGGATTTCCCTTATAAATAATCGACCCTGCTCCCGAAACATCAGCATCCAGCGTTTGTTTCACATTCACCTTCGCATCTCCGGCACCGCTCACCTTTATCTT
>CAIQBY010000351.1 GCA_903870175.1 uncultured Bacteroidota bacterium | reverse complement strand
TTTATTAACTTCAGGATATAAGGGCTAAAGCCCAATTTCGTGTTATTTGTAAGTAACCCTAGCCTTAAGGCCAGGGTTATTGGAACATCAGTATTAGTGGGCTTTAGCCCAATTTAAAATAATCTTATGGATAGGTATATAATTAAATATGAATAAAACCCTATTGCAATTTTAAAAAATGCAATAGAAAAACAGCGCAGAAAATTTTGATTATACTATTGGAGGACCTCGAAGAAGTGGACGAGTAAGAAAAGATTTATAGTACTGATCTGTATTATCAATTTTAATATCAGAAGAAATAAAATCGAATTTAGAATATTCATTAGTAAAATCAACTATGGCAACTGTTCTTTCATCCCTGAAATATTTACGTCTTGAAACAGGAATTTTTATTGAAGAAATCTTCTTTCCTTTCTGGTACTGAAGATAATTTCCTGAATGTAAATTGCTTTGATTATAAACGCCGAACGTAAAACCATTCTGCGTTGGATTCTCATTAGCGTTTGAATTCCAGATTGAAAACAGCAAACTGAAAAGCGCAGTAACTAAAGTAACAATATTTTTATTAAAAAAATAATACATTTATTGGTAAAAATCTGCACAAAGATAGTTCCTTTTTTTAAGGTAAATATTATTTCTTTGATTAGGAGGTGAAAAAACAATGCTTTTAATAAAAGTAAGAGTGAAATTGAATTTGCTGTCATCGAATGCCAAAATACAATCATTTCATGTTTACATAACATTAGGATAACATTCGAGGTCGCTCTGCAATCTACTTTTGTCGCAAACAAAATAACAAACATTAATAAAAACAATTTTAAAAATGAAAATGAAAAAACTTACAATTCTAACTGCTATTGCAGCTATTACATTTTTAGGTGTAAACACTACTACACTTAAGGCACAGGACAATGGTGATTTTAAACCATCTGGAAATCTTTGGGGTTATGTTTTCGGAGATTATGCTTACAAAACACATAACGACACTATGCAAAGAGGTGGAGGAAATGTGCAGTACAAAGGAACAAGTGCTTTGAGTTCCGGTAATGCAATACAAGCCTATCCTGCAAATGCAACTCCTGCTCAAATTGCAGCAACTAACGAAGCAAACGCAATGGCTATCAGCAACCAAACAAATGCTTTTCAATTGAGACGAGTGTATCTGGGTTATGATTACGACTTTGCCAGAAACTTTACAGCACAGGTAGTATTAGCTAATGAGCAAAACTTTGATGCAAGCGGGAAAAATACTGTGTATTTAAAATATGCAAATCTTAAATGGAAAAACATTTTTAAAGGCTGCGACCTGGTAGTAGGTCAATACCAAACTTGTTCTTTCGCCAATGAAGGCAACACAGAGCCTTTGTGGGGGTACCGTTCATCTGAACGAACAATTATGGATTTGCATAATACTGATGGATCCACTGATTTGGGTGTTTCTCTACAAGGAAAAATAATGTATAAAGATGATTCGTTAAAGAAAATGTTTATCGGTTACTCTGTTCAGGTAGGAAATGGAAACAGTGCTGTTCCTGAAACAGATGTTTTCAAAAAGTTCAGAGGTAATGTATATGTGGCTTTTCTAAAACAAAGACTTTTAATCGGACTTTATGGTGATTATGCAACTCAACAATTTTCTCCTTACCATACTTCCAATTCTACTTATAAAGCTTATGCTTCTTATAGAGCTGATCGTTTTGCTATAGGTGTTGAGGCATTCCAACAAGTAAATCTGAATTCAGATGTTTATCAAGTTGCTACTGTTACCAATAATGTTGCTTCTACTTCAGGTGCAATAGTTAATACAAAATCAGGAGTACAAATGGGATATTCTGTATTTGCATCCGGTACAATCCTTAAAAACAAGACAACAAATCAGTCAATGTTAGGTCTATTTGCCAGATTAGATATGTATAATCCAGATACAAAATACAATAAAGATAACGTTTATACAGGAGTTTACTCAGGGATTAAAGGAAGTAACCTTACCACTGCCACTTTTTACAATCAAACATTTATTAATGGCGGTATAGACTGGTGTCCTAATCCAAGAGTACACATAATGCCAAACATCTGGTACAATATTTATAAAACAGATATGACAACTGCTTCTGCTGATGGCACAGGTTCTAATTTAGGTTCAAGAGTAAAAATGGATAATGATATGGTGTATCGTTTGACATTCCATTTTCTTTTCAACGTAAAAAAGAAAGTTGCCAATAGTGGTATGAATTATTAATCTGCTTTAAATCTGACAGGTTTTAATCACCTGTCAGGTTTATAAGTCTTAACAATAACACAAGGTTTACTTAACAGGAAGAGGACAAAGGAAAGATACTTTTGTAAACATTAATAACAAACAAACATAAAATTCAAATGAAAAATAACAAATCAAAAATCAAAACGCTTTACCTTGCTCCTCTTTTGGTAGTTGGGATGGTGTTTACATCATGGACAAATTTAAACAAGGCAAAAGTTGTGGTGGATGGAGTAAAGGAAATCCTTGGAGCAGGAGCTACTTTCCCTTTCCCTTATTACTCAAAATTATTTGATGAGTATAACAAGAAAACAGGTGTTAAAGTAAATTACCAATCTATCGGATCAGGTGGTGGAATAAAACAATTACAGGCTAAAACAGTTGATTTCGGTGCTTCAGATGCTCCAATGAGTGATGACGAAATGAAAGCTTCTCCGGGCCCGATTGTTCATATTCCTACTTGTCTTGGTGCTGATGTGGTAACTTATAATTTACCAGGCGTTGCTACCTTGAAATTCAGTGGCGATGTAGTTGCTGATATCTTCCTTGGGAAAATAACTAAATGGAATGACAAGCGTTTGATGGATTTGAATGCAGGTGTTAAACTTCCTGATATGGCAATTTCCGTTATTCACCGTTCGGATGGAAGTGGTACTACTTATATCTTTTCTGATTATCTTTCTAAAGTTAGCAAAGACTGGAATACAAAACCAGGCAAAGGGAAATCTCTTGACTGGCCCGCAGGTCTTGGTGCTAAAGGTAATGAAGGCGTAAGCGGTATGATTAAACAAACTCCCGGAAGTATTGGTTATGTTGAATTGATTTATGCAATTGAAAATAAAATGCCTGTAGGTAAATTGAAAAACAAAAGCGGTAATTTTATTGATGCTTCTATTCAATCAGTAACTGCAGCAGGTAATGTTAAATTACCGCCTGATACCAGAGTTTCAATTACTGATACTGATGTGAAAGATGGTTACCCTATCAGCAGTTTCACTTATTTGCTTGTTTATAAAACACAAAATTATGATACAAGAACTGAGGCGCAAGCTAAAGGTACAATGGATTTAATATGGTGGGTATTGCATGATGGACAAAAATTGGCTTCTCCATTAAACTATGCACCATTGCCTGATGCAGCAGTAAAAGCTGCTGAAGCAAATGCTAAATCTGTAATGTTTAATAATAAAGCGTTAATAAAATAAACTCTAAATTCTAATATCTAAATTCTAAAGTGCTTATTAGAATTTAGATATTAGAATTTAGAATTTCATAAAAGTATTGCAATCTTAGTTTTTGTTGTTTAGTTTAAATTCATTTTTGCAATCTGCAATCCTGCGTCAGCGGGATTGTTAGTTTTTTATAAAGTTAATAAATTAACTCGTCATTGCGAGGAACGAAGCAATCTTCAAATGACAATTTCCAAATAGATTGCTTCGTTCCTCGCAATGACGAACATTACAAAATTTAGAATTTAGATATTAGGATTTAGAATTTACAAAGAGATGCCGCATAAAAATATAAAAGGAATACGATTAATCAATTTTACTGAATCAGCATTCAAAAAAATACTGCTGCTATCGGCAATTACAATTGTCGTACTGCTATTTGCTATTTTTCTTACACTTTTAGTTTCATCTCTTCCATCAATAAAAACAATCGGTATTAGTTTTTTCTATGGAAAAACATGGGATCCGGTAGCTGATAAATATGGCGCATTGCCTTTTTTAATCGGGACATTACTCACATCATTACTCGCATTGATAATCGCGACACCTTTTTCGTTGGCAGTAGGATTATTTTTGGGAGAATATTATCGGAAGGGTATTGTATCTTCTGTTTTCAGAAATATAATTGATTTGCTGGCTGCAATTCCTTCAGTAATTTACGGTTTCTGGGGATTATTTGTACTTGTTCCGCTGGTTCGTTCCATCGAAACATCGTTGGGCGTTGCTCCTTATGGAGTCGGAATATTGACATCGTCTGTAATATTATCAATAATGATAATACCGTATTCGGTTTCATTAACGGTACAAGTCATTTCGCTTGTTCCGTCGAGTTTAAAGGAAGCAGCATTTTCATTGGGCGCTACGCGATTTGAAGTTATCCGCACCGTAATTCTTCCTTATACAAAGTCGGGAATATTTGCAGGAATACTGCTATCACTCGGTCGTGCATTAGGCGAAACAATGGCGGTAACTATGCTTATCGGCAACTCGGCAAACTTACCGACAGGTATTTTCAGCCCGAGCAATACGATGGCATCCGTGCTAGCAAACGAATTTACAGAAGCTACCGGAGGCGTTTATCTTTCCGCTTTAATTGAAATGGGATTATTTCTGTTTTTGGTAACCACTTTAATTAATATTATAGGGAGAAGTATTATAAAAAGATTTTCGATTGATTAGGAAAAAAATGACCGGCTTTTTGTTCCAAAATGAGTTGAAAATTGGGCATAAATCAGGGGTGAAAAAGCATTTAAAAAGAGAGATTTTTTTTCAAAACCTTGAAGGTTTTGCATCCAAAAAGAGAAGAAAAAAGGCTGTTTTGGCTTAAGAAACGTAAATGATTGAAAAAGTGCACTATGCAATTGACAATAAACTACCGGACAGTCCCCTACCAGACCACTCTGGGGACTGTAGAGTACTGGACAGTCACCTGAGTGATCTGGCAGGGGAGTGAAAAGAGAGCAAATATTTGTGGAGAGGTCTGGTAAGAGGGTAAAAATTGTCGACAAAATAATGCGTGGTCTAGTAGGCAATAATAAAGTAAAAAACACAGTAAAAAAACAGCACTAAAAATGGAGGTTTTACATTCTTCACAGAACTTGAAACTTGGAACCTGAAAATATTTAGATGGACAAAAACATAAGATATCGCAATTTCAAAAATTTATTCTTTCAGGGAATAGTAATTTTATTTACAGCTTCCTGCACCTTGCCGTTGTTGCTTGTTTTATATCGAATATTCAAGGAAGGAATAAACGCAATCAACTGGAACTTTCTTATAAACCTGCCGAAACCGGTAGGCGAAACAGGCGGTGGAATAGCAAATGCAATTGTTGGAAGTGCAATAATAATAGTGGTAGCATCAGTTATTGCAATTCCTTTCGGAGTAAGTATCGGTATTTATTTAAGTGAATACAGAAAAAGTAAATTAGCCTATTGGGTGGCGCTTTCGGTGGATGTGCTGCAGGGAATTCCTTCTATCGTTATTGGAATAATAATTTATTTATGGATAGTAAAAACAATGGGCGGCTTCTCCGCTTTTTCCGGAAGCCTTGCATTATCATTAATTATGCTTCCTTCGATTATTAAATCTACCGAAGAAACATTAAAACTTATACCTGATTCGTTGAAGGAAGCATCATTATCATTGGGTGTTCCGTATTACCGTACTATTTTAAAAGTTATTCTTCCTTCAGGAATCAGCGGCATATTATCAGGCACAATACTAAGCGTATCAAGGGTTGCAGGCGAAACAGCACCATTATTATTTACTGCTTTCGGTAATCCATTTATGAATACAAACCTTATGAAACCGATGAGTAGTATGCCTGCCGTGATTTTCAGCTATGCAATAAGTCCGTATGAAGACTGGCAAAAATTAGCCTGGGGAGCTGCATTCATACTTATTTCAGTAATTTTACTACTTAATATCATAACAAAAATAGCACAACAAAGATGGCGCGTACAATTTTAAAAGCAGAGAATTTTAATGCTTCTTTTGGTAAGAATCAAGTGTTGAAAAATATCAATATAGAAATTCCTCAAAACAATGTGGTTGCGGTAATGGGACCATCAGGCTGCGGCAAAACTACTTTTGTCCGCTGTGTAAATCGAATGCACGAACTTACTCCGGACGCTACAGCAAGCGGCAAGATTTTATTTGACGGAGACGATGTTTATAAAATGAATTTAATTGTTTTGAGACGAAAAATAGGAATGGTTTTCCAACGTCCCAATCCTTTTCCTACAATGAGTATTTATCAAAATGTGGTGGCAGGGTATTCTTTAAATGGAATTAAATTAGACAAAATAAAACGCGATGAAATAGTGGAGAATGCGTTAACAAAAGTTTCTCTCTGGGATGAAGTAAAAGACAGTTTACATAAAAAAGGAACTTTTCTTTCAGGCGGACAGCAGCAGCGTTTGTGCATTGCCCGTGCCATTTCCATGAACCCCGAAATACTTTTACTGGATGAGCCTACATCTGCTCTCGACCCTATTTCCACAGCTAAAGTAGAAGACCTTATTTATGAGTTGAAAAAGAATTATACAATTATGATTGTAACTCATAATATGCAGCAGGCAGCAAGGATAAGCGACAAGACAGCTTTCTTTTATCTTGGCGAGCTCCTCGAATACAACGAAACCAAAGAAATATTTACGAATCCAAAACACGAAAAAACACAGAATTATATTACCGGAAGATTTGGATAAGTTGAGAGTTAAGAGTTGCAAGAACTCATTCTTAACTCTCAACTTTCAACTCTCAACTCTCAACTTTTAACTATTAACTTTAAACTAAATAATAAAATGAGTCACTTAGACGTAGAATTACAACACTTGAAAGCAGAAACAATAAAAATGTGGACACTTGTCAATCTGCAATTAAATAAAGGCAAAGTATCTTTAATAAAATTAGATAAAGATTTAGCTCGCGAAGTTATCCTCAGCGAACGCCGCGTGAATGCTTATGAATTGAAGCTCGACAGAGACTGCGAAAATATTTTTGCTCTCTTTAATCCAGTTGCAGTTGATTTACGCTTTGTACTGGCTGTTCTCAAAATAAATAATAATCTCGAACGAACAGGCGATATTGTAGAGGGCATAGCAAAATTTGTTTTGAATGTTGATAATACATTCGACAAACAAGTTCTGGAACTTACTCGAGTGGTAGAAATGTATCTGGCGACAAACAATATGATGGAAACCGTTCTTGAAGCATTTGATAAAGAAGATACTACGTTGGCACGTAAAGTTTTTAAACAGGATGAGTTGGTAGATGAAATAAATATCAATGCAAATAAAATAATTGCCGAATACATTCGCGCCAACCCTGATAAGACAGAAGGTGTACTATACTTGCTTTCCATTATTAGAAAACTGGAACGAGTAGGTGATCAGGCAAAAAACATGGCGGAAGAAATTATTTTTTATATCGAAGCAAAGGTTCTGAAACATCGCTCGAAAATGGAAAAGGATAAGTAGATATTCTGCTGATTAGTTATCCTGCTTACGGATTTTTACATTCACCTGATCAATACGGGTAAGGGATGCAGATATAATAGTGAATAGGAAATTATCAATTTGTATTACTTCATTCACCTTTGGAATGCTTTCATGGTAATACATAATTAAGCCCCCAATAGTTTCAAAATTATCTAGGATTGGTAATTGCAGTTGATATTTATGATTGATGTAATCGGTTTCCAATCGGGCAGAAAATATAAATTCGGTAGCACTGATTTGTTTTTCAATCAACTCTTCCTTATCGTGTTCGTCTTCTATTTCCCCAAATATTTCTTCCATCACATCTTCCATTGTCAGCATACCTGAAGTCCCGCCAAATTCATCAACCACTACAGATATACTTTTATTTTGTTGTATAAACACAGTCAACACCTCACTTGCAGCCATCGATTCAGGCACGACACTTACAGGAAGTAGAATATTCTTGATGTTCTCCGGTTTCTTAAACAACTCTTTTGAATAAACGTAACCAATTATATTATCAATTGTCTTGGAGTAAATTAAAATCTTTGAAAGCCTTGTTTGAATAAATTTTTGCTTCAACTCCTCAATATTACTTCCCACGTCCAAGGCAACAATTTCAGTTCTCGGCACCATGCATTCTCTTGCTTTAACATTCGAGAAATCCATTGCATTTTGGAATATTTGTATTTCATGGTCCACCTCCGCTTTATGCTCTTGTGCAGTAGTTCCTTCTTTCAGATAATTGTCCAAATCAATCATAGTAAAAGCAGTATTCTCTTTTTCTATTTTTACTCTGAATATCTTTTTAAGAATAAATTCAGAAAAGCCAATTGTAATCATTACAATAGGATACAATAAACCAAAAATCAATATTAGCGGCAGGGCAAATAATTTCAATGATCTGTTTGGATTTATTCTGAAAAGATTTTTAGGTAAATATTCTGCCGTTACCAAAATAAGCAATGTGGAAACAAGAGTAGTAAATAACAGTATTAATATGCGTGAAGTAGTATAATGCACAACAAATGGCTTTAGCTGTTCATCCATATAAATACTGAATATTACAAGAGAAATATTATTCCCAAGTAACATAGTACCTAAATAACGGGAAGGGTATTTACTGAAATAGGAAAGAATTTTTGCTGCAAAACTCCCTTGCTTACTTTCCAGTTCAATACGTAATTTGTTGGAAGTAATAAAAGCGATTTCCAATCCCGAGAAAAAAGCGGAAGCAATTAAGGCAATTATGATGATGACAGAACTTTCCAAGATTTACTTTTTTAGTTCCTTTTCTTTTTTTGAAGTTTCAAATTTTATCCTCTGGCGTCTTCTGACAGCATACATTAATCCGCTGGCAAATGTGAGAACCAAGAAATATATTGCTCCTCTTGTATCCTGCGAAATAATACTAAAAGCACAAAGCAATATAGCTATGCATCCAATAAAGAGCCAGATTAATTCAAGAATTCTAAATGTTTTATTCATATTTGATTAGTTCTCTGTATTATTTTTTCTTTTTTAATTCTTCGTCTTTAACATTTATTTGTCCCCTCACATTTTTTATCGTGTAATCAGAAAAATCCTGATTTGCTATTAAACCATCTCCCCATATTATTTCATCCTTAGTTGTGATTTTAACAAACTCGTCAGTAAATATTTTCTTTGTAATAGCATTCCAAATCAAATGTTCTGTGTTTAGCTTATCACCTTTTTGATTTATCACCACCACATTTCTTTTGGCTTCCATGTGTTCCATTCCATTTCCATTGTCGAATCCAATCCCATAATCAGCGGTAAGTTTTGTCTGTTCTTTGTGGTGTTCGTCATAAAAAATAATTTCCAGCCCTTTAGGCAATTCCATATATGGTTTTGCTCCTGAGTATCTGTCTAACTTCGGTCCGGTAAGTTTTGCACGTACTCTGGCGGAATCACTGTACATTATTTCAACATTCACATCCGACTGAACAGGTAACTTTTTTTCGTTTACTGAGGTAATAGTATTTACCACGGCAATATCGTTTTCGCAGGAAGAAAATCCCAACATGAAAATCGGAATTAGAATTAGAAATCGGGAAAGAAATTTTACAACATTCATTATTTAGAATGTTGTAAAGTTAATCAAATTTTGGTTTTACAAACCAGCGGTCGTTCATCGTGAAACCAAATGTTACTTTAAGAATATTTTCCTGTATTAACCCATTATTAGTTGTTCCAAGCATACTATATTCAACCCCAACGTTTATCATAGAAAAGGTTTGAAGTAAATAATTTCGTCCAACAGGGAATCCGATTCCTGCAGAAACAGCTTTTTCAGATAACTGAGTAGTTCCCAATTCTAATGCAGTTTGCGAATAACTTATACCGGCGCGGTAATGAAGACGTTTGTAATAGTATCCCTGTCCTGCTTTGGAATTAGGAACATATTGGGCACCTAACGATACGCGGTAACTGTTTTTTAATCCTCCATCCTGATTAAATGCCTGATAGGAACTCCAGTTTTGCATTGCAAAGTCAGCAGCTATAAGTAATTTGTCTCCCTTTTTTATTCCAAATCCAAAGCCAATTGACATAGGCAAAGTGATTCTACCTTTCGTCCCTGTTGAGTTTTGCATTGTATCCAATTGTCTTTCGTATCCTTGAGCATCATTATAATAACTGTAAGAAAGACTATCGATTTTAGCATGGATATTTGTTTGTGCTGCAAAAGTAAGTCCAAATAATAATTTTACCTTTTCTTTTAATTCACGATGTTTTACAGGATTTAAAGTATCTTTTCTATCATGATATTTTACTGAATTGAAGGTATAGGAATACTGTGCCCCATAATCGAAATAAATATCCGAAACTCTTGTAGATGTACCCGTTCGGGTATTGAAATAACCGCTACCGTAAGGAAATATAGAGCGTTGTAAATGGTCAATATCTCCAAATAAATAAGAGGTATTAAATCCTAATGAAAGATTTTGCCATGATTTTTTACGATTTAATATCCTGTTTATTTCTTCGTCCTTTTTTTGCTCTTTTAACTCTTGGTATTTCTTTGATTCCAAAAACATCCTTGCCAACCCATAAAAAGGTTTGAAACCATTTCCAAAGAAAATTTGATTAATCCCTCCAGTGCCCTGATACAAATAATCTACCCCGCCAACATTGGGAATATCCTGATGATCCGTTACATTATATCCAACAGAACTGTAAGGAATTAAACCGATGCCTGACCCCCACCATTTCTTAAAAGGAAATGCCAATGCCACATAACCGAGCGAAGCTGTATTTATTGCCTGTTTGCCACTGCTGGTACTTGCCAGTTGTTCGCGGTTATAATTTACTCCCAGTTCTATAGTAGTTAATCTAAGGCTTGCATATGAAGCAGGATTATTTGAGTTAATCGAAAACATGGGTGTCGAATCATTTTGCATGGCAATATTTGTTCCGCCCATTGCAAATGATTGCCCGAAATTCTTTGGATTCAAATTCCCAATCCCATAACGTGAATATGGCGAACTTGTATTTTGTGCCAATCCGGAAGTAGAAAAATTAAATAAACAAAGGGTAATTAACAGTAACGAAAACGTGGTATTTCTTACTTCAGTGAACTTCTTCTCTCTATGTTTTCGCATTAAAATTATAATCTAAAATTACATTTAATCCCCGAAGGATTAAAAATTGGTCTGCAAAGATGCTGTTTTTTAACCGTTTCACAAAGAAATTAAAGTCACCGCCAGTAAATACAACTGTTAAATCTTCATAAATTGATTTATACCTGTCTATAATGCCATCCACTTCTGCAATTGCACCTAATTCGACTCCTGATAAAATACTTTCTCTGGTATCTGTTCCTATAAGATTATCAAAGTCCTCATCCATTTCAATCAAAGGCAATCGGGAAGTAAAAGCAGGAAGCGATTTAAAACGCATCCTCAATCCCGGGCTTATTCCTCCACCCAGAAATTCATTATTCATTGACACAAAATTGTATTTAATACAAGTACCGGCATCTATTATCAATACATTTTTATTGGGAAACATAAAGTTGCCGCCAACCGCAGCCGCAAGACGGTCGCTGCCCAAAGTACTTGTTGATTTATACAGATTTTTTATAGGGACGTTGGTTTTATCAGTAAACAGGAGAACATTGGTTTTTAATTTCAGTTCATTTAAAAATCCTTCCATTTCATTAACTACGGTAGCAACTATGCAGTTCTCTATTGAATAAGTTTTAAATAAATCAGCCATAATCAAATCCTCAGTTGTTTCAAAAACAAAGTTTTGTTTCAACTCATCCTCATCGAACAAAGCCGCTTTTATTCTTGTGTTTCCTATGTCAATAATTAGTTTCAATGGTTTTTATTTGAGATGCAAAGGTAAATTAATTTAAGGATGATTAATTCGAAAACATAAAGAGAATTTAATGTTTCATTGATTTTGACAGAAGGCTTGTTATGTATTGATTGGAGGTAAAAATGCAGCCAAATTATCCGAAATATTCCTTCATTTCTATTCCGATTAGGTAGACCCCGATAAATACCCGATAATTTAAGTGCTAATATTGGTCGATGGTATCATGCCTTTGTCGATTAAATTAATAATTACAAAGAAATTTTCCTTAAAAACTAATTAATACGGGAGGAAATCTAATTAGTTTTTATAAAAAACTAATTAGATTTTTATAAAAACTAAGTTCGTTTTCTAAAAAACTAATTAGTTTTACATTTTAACTAAGTTCGTTTCCTAATTCACTAACTTGTTTTTTATAAAAACTAAGTTCGTTTTCTAAAAAATCAACTTGGTTATTATAAAAATGAGTAAGATTTTTTTGGATTTTTGTTTAAAGTATTAGTTCACAGTTTTGCAAAACCTGTCCTTAATTTATTATTTTAGGATAGTGCAGTCACTGAGCTTGCCGAAGTGCAAGTTTTCCGTATAATCACAAAAAAACCTGACAGATTTTCAAAATCTGTCAGGTTTAAAAGATAGAATAACTATCCATAATCCTTACTCAAACACAATCTTACCACTATACATTTTTTTACTATTGCCAAGCGTTACATTATAAACTCCTGTTGCTTCTTCCTGTATGTTTATTTTTATTTTTTCCTGGTCTATGGTTACAGGTAGTTGTTGTATAAGTTTTCCATTTGTATCAAATATTTTTAAAACAAGGTTATCTTCATGCAGCAAATCATCCGGTACGGTAATATTGCATGTGCCTTTGTTAGGGTTAGCATATATGGTAAGGGTGTTATTTGTGCTCATCCTTTTATCTTTTACATTTAACTTAATATCCAGTTTGGTAAGGAAAATATCGTATCCTCCATAGCTTGTAAAATTATTACTGCCAATAGTTACAGAATTATCAAAGTCTCCATTTACATATACCGAGCCACTATTATCCACAGCAAGCGAACTTCCATAACCCTCTCCAAAATGAACCACACCAAGACAATTGCCACTGCTGTCGTATCTTGTCAGAAACATATCATTAGCATAAGTAGTAGAAACAGCATTACTGCCAAATGATGCATTTCCTGAAAACCCGCCTGTAATATAACAATTACCATTAGCATCAGAAACTATTGTACCAGGATACTCATTTGCTCCAGAGGCATGTATATTTCTTGCCCAGATAGCAGTACCATTTTGATTATACTTTGCTATTAAAATATCATTTCCGGTATTTACCAAATGCAAGCCACCCAGATTAATAGAATCATTAAATGCTCCGGTAATAAATAAATTGTTATTGTTATCAATGGATAAGCTTTGCACACCATCAAGTCCAGTGCCTCCAAAAGTTTTTATCCATTTTATATGACCCATTGAATCTGCTCTTGCAACAAAACCATCGTAATCTCCTTTAGAAACTAATGTAGCAGTATCTATATGAAATGGATTTATTTTAAAAAGACCATACATTATCAAATCCGTATTGATAAAATTTAAAAAAACATCACTTGCTGAATTATAAGGAGATGTAAATTTTATTTCTGCCGAAAGCAAATTACCTGTTGCATCATATTGAACTATACCTCCTCCTGGTCCCAAATGATAAGTTCCAAAATAAGCGGAATCAGTTGTTTGGCTTACTAAATAAACTTTCCCATAAGGATTTACACGAATATTAATTACATAATCAGCCCCAGCACCTCCTCCTTTTTTTGCCCAAATGAAATTACCGTTCAAATCCATTCGTGCTACAAAAATATCATCAGTATTCGTATTATTAGAAATAAGAGTAGTTGAACCTAAAGTGATAGAATTTATATAACTTCCTGCTATGTATATGCAGTTATTAACAGGGTCGAAAACACCTCCTGCACCTTCAAATGCTGATGGTTGGCTAAAATTCCCACCTAATGTTTTTGACCATATTTCATTCCCATTTTGATCAAACTTCACTATGAATATATCGTTTAATCCACTTGAATAAAGAGTATCATTTGGGAGATATAAAGCATTTCCATACTGCCCTATTAAATAGGTATTAGTGTCATCGGTTATAGCGTTTGAACTTTCGTTCCCATAAAAAGAGTTTGCGCCTATATGTTTAGCCCATTGGTATTGGCTATAAGCATTAACAAGCAGATGAGTTAGCAACAATGTTAAGATTAATTTTTTCATTTTTAATAGTCTTTGGTTCCATTAGCGCAGCCAAAACAACTTATATTATTTCCGTTCCGCCCTTGTTGGTGTTATACTTCTTCTTTAATGTTAGCAGAAACGCAGCCTTTGCAGGTGTTTTTTCACCTGCAAACATTCTAATCTTTAGGCTTACAACTTTTTCCATAAAACAAAATTACATTATATCCTTGTAACTTGTAAGGAAATCAAAATCTTTGTCATCTAAAATATAGTATTGTGCACTTGAATATTTATAATCTTCCGGCTTGTCTGCCAATAACCATTTTGCCTGACAAGGATTATT
>CAIQBY010000350.1 GCA_903870175.1 uncultured Bacteroidota bacterium | reverse complement strand
TTTCACCTGTTGAAAATGTTGTCTGGCACGGTTTACATTTGGTTTCAGAACATAATAATTGAGTTTTAATTCTTTCGAATTAATGCCTGTGCAGGTATCTTCTATTTTAGCATAATCACCCATGTAAAAAGTAATGTTGTAAACATTAATCGGATAGCTTATTTTCCAGGTAAAAGATTTGGAATTATTGGTTTTTTCGGAGCCAATAAAATTTCCGTTGGAGACAACAAATAAATTGGTATCCGGTATTGTAAACTTTAATCGGGCACTGTCCGGTTCGTCCGAAGTATGGTCTTTGCAGGGGAACCAGACACTTGCTCCATCTGTTTCGCAGACTACGCCATCAAAGTTATTGCCGAGCTTATCTTTTTTCCAAACCATCCCTCCTGACCATGGCGGTTTTCGTGCAATCACAGGTTTGCCTGAATATTTTATATGGACGCTGAATGATTCGCCTTGTTTTATTTTTTGATTCAACTGGATAAATACTGCTCTGTAACGGCGCGAATATTTTAAATTTTCTCCTTCGCGCGTTTTCCATTTTAACTGTTCGATAGCCAGAGGTTGATCAAGGTCGAGCTGTATCGAATCAATATCTTTTAATGCCGTTGCTTTTACTTCTACCCAACCTCCTACAGTTTTTGCTGACGGGTCAATTGTTATATCAAGGTCGTAAAATGTAACGCCGAAGTTTTTTCTTATTGGTGTAAGTTCTCCAAGTAAGATGGTTTCTTTGCTGAAGTGAGGATATTTGCCTGGCTTCCGGGGGTTATGCAGGTTTACATGTATTCCGAAAAGCCCGCAGGAACTTAACAGAAGCAGTAAGGAAAAAGGAAGAAACAGTTGTTTTAATTGTTTCATAAAACAGTTAATCGGTGGCAAACATACGTATTATTTGACAGTGTTGAACGCCGGCAGAGGTGCTGTGATTAATTTAGATATTAGGTTGATTCAAATACTTCTGAAAAAAGTATACAGGGGGTAGGCAATTAAAAAAACATTTGTAAATATTTCATTATTATATGCATGTAAAGTAAATTTGACTGATTAAAAAAATATTTTTCGACCCATGCCACCTTTTTATCATTTTTTGCGTCTATATAGTACAAGCATAAAGTTTAGATTTTAACTCTAATTTATTAATTTTAAAAAACAATAAAACAAGGATAGCAAACAAATAAAAAAGTCAACTATTACGCTAATAATAGTTGACTTTAAAAAATTACTTCGGTAAGTAATTTCTGAAGGTTTATCACCTAGCAGTTCTAAAATTTAATTTGAGCCCCAAAAGTAGTTCTTTTTTTTAAATGAACAACTTTTTCTACACAATTCTAATTACCCGGTTTGGACGTATCGTTCCCGTTACCTTAATCAGATACATTTTATTAATTATAATACTATGGCAATTATGCTATTGCTATGGTTTAAACTTGGGTCGTAAAGGACGACCCGTAAAAAAAACAAAAACAATGAATAAAATTTACAATGCAAAGTCCTATATAGAGGAAATCTTATTAGGCATAAATACTGACGGAATCGGTTTCGTCAAAGAATCAGCTTATAGTCATTTCCAAAAATCGAATGATTTTTTTGGTTTTGATTTCAATACTGACCATTCAGAACAATTGGTATCTGTAGGTTTGATTGCAGGTCAAAGCATTCTCGAAATAGGAATTGATATTCGATTATGGAAGTCAGGAATATTCTGTGATTGTTTTAAAGATGATTTATGCCGAAAATTAATGATGAATCAAAATAATGTTAAAGTAATTCCTAAACAAAGGTATAATGCAAACCTAGTTTTAAATCCTGGAAATAAAGTGGGACATCCCAATCTTTCAAAAATTAATTCTTTTGGTTCTTTGGGATTTTTTTTATTGCCTTACGATACAAGTAAAAATCCTTGTATAGTTAGCAATAATCACGTATTAGCGGATACCAATAAGGCAAACGTTGGAGATAGTATTTATTCTTTGGATAGCTACCCCTCTAAAATTGGTGTGTTAAAAAACTATTTACCCATCACTACTGGGGAAAACAAACTAGATTTGGCTGTTGCAGAATTACAAGGATTCGATAGTCCCTTACCTGCTGGATCGTTCGGGTATCGAGAACCATTAATTGGGGAAAAAGTATATAAGCAAGGTGCGACAACTGGCTTTACACAAGGTTATGTTCGCTCTCTCCATTATACTGCAAAAATAAATTATGGAGGAGCGAGTGCTGTTTTTGTAGACCAAATACAAATAACAACAGGTGTTCCAAATTATAATTTTAGTGAGGGTGGTGACTCCGGTTCTATTATTAAATCTAGCGCAACTAACTCTTTAGTAGGGTTACTTTTTGCAGGAAATAATAAATGGACTTTAGCAAATCATCAAACACTAGTTGTTCAACAATTAAAGCAGTGGGGATATTCAATAAAATAAAGACGATGAAAATAGAAGAAGCGAAAAGCGATTTAGAAAAGGAAATCATCTTTTGGGATGGTGTTATTGGAATAGGAGTGGTGCAGGAAAGCACCACTCCTTTAATAGAAATAGCAATTGATAAAGAGGACAAAGGAGTTTCTCAAAAAATAAATAATTTAATTAATAATAATAAGTGGATGGGGTTTGATGTAATTATCACCCCAACAGAAAAATTTAAAAAACAATAATAATATGAAATGGATTGATTCAACAGATTTAAGAAATTGGGCAGGTAGAAGAGACTGCCAAGAAATGTTACCGCTTTTGGTAAGAAAACTAATAAGAACTACTACTGCTACTAACTCCATTCAAAGTATTAAATTTCCATCAGGAGAAAGTATACTTTTTGGTGGGTGGGATGGTATTCTGAAAGTAAAAGAAGGAACAGATTATATACCTGTAGGAAATTCTGTTTGGGAATTTGGAGCAAGCAAAGACGCAAAGTTGAAAGCAGAGAAGGATTATGCAAAAAGAACAAAGAATTCCTTGGGGATTAATCCCAAAGAGTTTACTTATGTTTTTGTAACTCCACGATTATTTGACAATGCGGAAGAATGGGTAAAAGAAAAAAAGAAGGATGGTGTATGGAAAGATGTTAAAGTGATAAACTCTGAAATATTAGAAGAATGGATTGAGATTGCACCAACAGTAGGTTCTTGGTTGGCAAAGCATATTGGTAAGTATCCTGAAGGAGGCATTCAACCAACTGATGATTTTTGGGATGAGTGGACTTCAGGGCCTAAGTTCAACCTGAATACAGAAATAGTTTTAGGAGGAAGAAAAAAGGAGAAGGAAAAAGTAATTGAACTTTCTAAACAACCATCAATTATTTCCGTTCAAGGAATTTCAAGAGAAGAAGCCTTAGCTTTTATAATTGCCTGTTTTAAAGATAGTTCTGATATAGAAGAGGATTTCTTTTCAAGAAGCATAATAGTTGATAATGCTGATACTTTCCGGGAATTATCAGTTAATAATACTGCGCTTATTCTTATACCAAGGTTTGAAGACAATGGCGTATTAAACCGTGCTGTAAAAAAGGGACATACTATAATTGTACCTTTAGGTGCTGATTCTTCGGAAAATTGGGAAAACAAAATTAAACTTCCACGAATAGAAAGAGAAGCATTTGTAACTGCACTAAAAAATGTTGGAATGGAACGGGAGTTGGCGGAAAGATATTCTAAAGAATCAACAAAAAATCTAACAATATTAAGGAGAGAACTTGAATTTACAAGGGCTTTACCGGTTTGGGCTTTACCAGAAAATGTTTCTGATATTATTCCTGCGTTAATTGTTGGGAGATGGGATGAAAATTTTGAAAATGATAAAGAAATAATTGCAAAAATAGCTGGAGACACTTATGAAAATTATTCTAAAAGATTAACGCGTTGGTTGTATACTCAAGACTCGCCAATTATTAAAATTGGAAATAATTGGAGATTGGCATCTCCATTCGATGCCTGGGCAAGTGCTTCTAAAAATATTACGCGAGCAGATTTTGAATTGCTTCATAAATCAGCCGTTGAAATCCTATCGGAAGTTAATCCTGCATTTGATCTTACGCCTGAAAAAAGATATATGGCTTCAATTTATGGTAAGAACAGGGAATTTTCAGGCTGGATAAGAGAGGGCGTAACACAGTCTTTAATCTTGACTTCAATTTTTGGTGATAAACTAGAATTTAGCTTGCCAATTAAAGCTGAATTATGGGTTGATGGAATAATTGCAGGACTCTTAAAAACAGACGACCCGCTTGTATGGAAATCATTTGAGAGTAAATTGCCCTTAATAGCGGAGGCTTCTCCTAATTCATTTTTAAATGCTTTAGAAAAGCATTTGCCTGCTGAGAATTCTCCAATTAAAGCTTTGTTTGATGAAGACCCTGGTTTGATTACAGGATATAATTACCATACTGGTTTATTATGGGCATTGGAAAGTCTCGCCTGGTTTCCGCAATATTTGTCAAGAGTATCTTTAATTCTTTCAAACCTTTCAGAAATAGACCCAGGGGGCAATTTATTAAATAGGCCAATAAATAGTTTATCGGAAATTTTTAAACCTTGGCATTATCAAACACTTGCCACTTTTGAGGAAAGGATACAAATTCTTAAACTGATTTCGGAAAGATATAAAGAGATTGCTTGGACTATACTTACTCGAATGTTGCCTGATTCGCATGGTATAGGCAACTTTACTCATAAAACAAGATGGAGAATGTTTGATTTGGTAACAGAAAAATCAATAACTTATAAAGAGATTTACAAAACACATTCTACTGTTGTTGAATTGCTTATTTCATCATTTGATTTTACCGAAACAAAATTGTCAAAACTTATAGAGGAGTCCGTTAATTTGCTGCCTAATGATAGGGATAAAGTACTTTTGTTTGTAGAGAAAGTAGTATCTGAAGTAAAACAAGTTAATTATGATGCTTGGAGCGCATTACGAAGAATTCTTTATATGCACAGGTCCCACCCTGATGCTAATTGGGCAATAGAAGAGAGTGAATTAATAAGATTTCAAAAAATTTATGATTTACTAACTCCATCGAATGAAATTGATAGAGAAATTTGGATGTTTGATGAGCATTGGCCAAATTTTGTTGAGGGGTATAAACATGAAAAAGATTCTCATTCTAAACAAGCAAAATTTATTCTTGATAAACGAATAGATGGCTTAAAGAATATTTACGGTAAACATGGAATTGATAAAATAATTGAACTTGGTTTTGCTGTTAAGGAAAAATGGATTTATGGGGATACCTTGGCTCACATTCTAAATGACGATGATGAAATAATAAAATTCTGTGAATTATCTATTAAATATCAAGGAAATGAGGAAAGCATGAGGTTGGTAAAGGGTTTTATTAGTAGAGTTTCCTTTTTATATGATTTATCTTGGGTTATTGAGTTTAGCAAAAAATTAAAAGTATCGGGGTTCAGTAATTCTAATATCGGATATCTGTTTGCTACCTTAAATCAAACAAAAAATCTTTGGGACTTTATTGATTCTAATGACAAAGAAATGCAAAAAGAATATTGGAAAAATTGTTTTGTTAATTTTTATGGAATGGCACCAGATGAGAAAGTTTATGGATTGAGAAGGTTAATTGAATACAAAAGATTTATTAGTGCGGTAACTGAATGCAACCATTGTAAAGAAGATGTTCCCAGCGAATTAATGGTTGAGATACTAAAAAGGGGAGCAATGGAAAAAGCTGATGAAAAAACTCAATTGCATGGGTATGAAATAAGTCAGTTGTTTGAAACTATTGATGAAAGAAATGATACTGAACCAAGCACTCTAATAGAATTAGAATGGTTGTATTTACCAATTTTAGCTTCATATGGGAATAGCCGGAAACCAAAAACACTGCATGAAGAACTTTCAAAAAATCCTGAATTTATGATGGAAGTTTTAAGATGTATCTATAAACCTGGTGACGAATCAAAAATTGAAGAACAAGTTAAAGGATTAACAAGTGAACAGGTGCAGAATAGAGCAAGGCAGGCAGATGAATTACTTCGTTCTTGGAAAAAGATACCCGGAGTTGATGGTTCGGGAAAGATAGATATAGAATTCTTAAATGATTGGATTAGTAGATTAAGAGCGTTAGCCATTGATTACGGGAATATTAATGCAGCCGATATTAATATAGGCCAAGTCCTAGCTCACTATCCTCAAAAGACTGATAAAGTGTGGCCGCCTTATGAGATATGTGAAGTAATAGAAAATTTAAAATCTGAATGCGTAAACAGAAACTTTTCTTCAGCAGTATTTAATAAAGACAGTTTTACAACGAGAGGGCCATTTGACGGAGGAGATATTGAAAGAGCAAAGGCAAAGCATTTTTATAAAATTGCAGAGGAGCATAGGAATACTTTTCCATTGGTAAGCTCAATTTTTGAAGGAATAGCTAAAGGATATGATGCAGATGCAATAAGAATGGATGAGCATGCTGAAAAAGATAGGCTTGATTATTAATATTTAAATTTCAATATTCTTTTAAAAAACTCTTTACAAAAAATGTAAAGAGTTTTTTTGTTTATCTCCCGTTTGCTTCTCATTAGAAAGGACGGAGATGGAATGTTTTTTTCCGTTTCCCTCTGTGGTTCTTTCCGTTTCCTCCTTTCCACTCTGTGTAACAAAAAACTTTCCCTCCCCGTCCACAATATTTATTTTTCAAATCAAACAATAAATACTACTTTCCACAGTTATCTATGCATACTTCCTCACATAATATCATTTTTATAATTAATGTATATGCAATAAAAGCTACTAAAAACACAGATTGAAAAATTTCCGTTTAGCTTTTACTATATACAATTAACCAAAATAAAAGGGAGTTCTAAAAATTAGATTTTTTTAGGCGGGCAAATATTTAATTACGGAGTTTACAAATGTAAATGAGTAAATTAAAAATGAAGCCTAACGACAAAAAAGCAATTTATCGAACCCCTTAATTAAAATGACAGTAGCAGAAAAAAGAGTGGTAGAGAATCTCAGAGATTCAATACTTATTGTTAATCATCGTAACGGTGATTTAAGGGCTTTCGGCAAACTTACAGACTTCCACCGGGTCGAGTTGAATTATTTTAATTATAAAATACTCCACAATCACGAAGATGCAGAAGATGCCACACAGGAAGAATTTATTATCTGTTCCAATTCCATCTTCAACGGCAAATACATAGAGCGTCAGGCTTTCGGAGGCTGGCTCAAAAATACAGCACGTTTTTATTTGTCACATCTGCTGCGTCAGCATACCATTATCACCATCTCCATGTCCCACGATCTCCCGGCCGAAATTATAGAACTCTTTGATGACATTGATTTAAACGAACAGCGCCTCCACCGCTTAATGTCCGCCGTAAACAACCTGCCGGAAAGGGATGTATGCCTTTTAAATCTCCGCTACACCGGCAAACTTTCCTGGGCAGAAGTAGCAAAAGAGCTGCACATTGATGAAAACAGTGCTTCCGGCCAGCATGCCAAAATATTAAAAAAGTTAAGAAAGAGCATGACCGAAAAGCATTTCAAAATTTGGCAATTCGGTAATTTAAAACAAATCTTCAAGAGAAAAATTAATTAAATCAACACACTTCTCGTCATTGCAAGGCAAAGCCTGTCCCGATACATCGGGAAAGCAATCTCTCTTTATTCTGTCATCCTATGTTTCGGTCATTGAGCTCCGCCTGTAGTGAGCTCCGCCTGTAGTGAGCTTGTCGAACTATCGAACTATCGAAATGTCAGCACCTCATTACATCATCAAATTTTCAAATCCCTTCCGTATCGTTTCCGTACTTCTTCCATATGTTTCCCATATGTTTCCCATAGCCCACCCATATATTCTCCATACATTCTCCATATAAGTCCCATATAGTCCCCATACCTGTCCCTGCATTTCCCTGCATTTCAATTTCCTCATTTATCCCTGCAAAAAGGAGAGAGAGCCTGTCCCGTTTTTTCGGAAGGCCTGGGCTGTGGTCTTGATAAACAAATAATCTTAGGGATAAGTACAAAAAAATATTTTAAAATACCGGACGGATTTAAAACAACATTGGTATTGTATTAATGAAGAGAAACTAAATCACTTTTTAGAATTTAGTAATTAGAATTTAGAATTTCATTTTTAGTAGTAATAATTTAACAAGTCTCGAAAGAGCAACACAAATGGCAAGGCAGAAAGGATTAATCAGAGTAGGAGGTTTATTGGGAGATTTAAGCTTCTATCACAGTGACGGTAAAGATTTGGTGAAAACACCCGGAGGAGCATCAAAAGAACAAATAATGGGAAGTCCTAAACTCATCAGGGTTCGCGAAAACATGACAGAGTTTGGCGGCAGTGCACATGTCGGCAAAGCATTCCGTAGCGGTTTGGCAGAAGTCATTGACCTCATGAGTGGCAAGTATGTTACTGGCCGTATCACAGGTCTGTTCAAACAGATTTGCAACAATGGTCCCGGTCCTAGAGGTTATCGTAATTTCGAAATAGTCAGCAACAGCATGCTTCTGGCTGGCTTCAACTTTAATACAGGTAAAATATTGGGTAGCATTTTTTCACCGCCTTATTTTTATTTTGCAAATGTCGACAGGAACGAAACAACATTGAAAGTCCCTGATTTCAATACAAGTAACTATGTTCACTCACCTGCAGGCGCCACCCACTTCAGGCTTGTCAACAGTGCCAGTATCTTAAGTGATTATAAATACGATTCCACTATGAAGAAGTATAATCCCACCGACCCCACCATTGATGGCTTGAATTTAGTGGCTTACAGTGCTTTTATTCCTGTAGGAGGCATGATAGGCGGCGGCATTGATATTACTTCTACAATTAGTGGAGCGCCTGTAATGACGCCTTCTGCCGGTTTGATGGGATGTATTGGTATTGAGTTTTTTCAACTCGTAAATGGAGACTATTATTTACTGAATGCAGAAAACAGCATGAGGCTCGAAGCAGTGTTTTGAAGGCGAAGTTGGTAGTGGGGAATAGAAAACTCCGAACGTAAGTTCGGAGTTTTTTTATTACACATACTGATAAACCGATAAACCAATGAACCAATCCCTGCTTTCCCCCTTGATACGAAACCTGCGAAAAGGCAGATTGTGGATTTGCAAAGTATTAAAAACTTTTGAACAGTGAGGTTTTTAATAAAAAAACCGTTCTATGTTATTTATCAGTTTTTCGTTTAATAATAATACTTAATTTCGCCCAAGATTTTAAAAATGACGATTCAAAAATGTATACATTTGAACCGTCATAAATGAAGAAAAAACAACAGGATGCCAAAAGTAACGATAGACGGACATAGTATTGAAGTGCCTGACGGAACAACCATCTTGCAGGCAGCAAGAATGATAGTGGACCAGCCCGGATATGAAGGAGAAAATATTGCTCCTCCAACAATGTGTTATCATTCGAAATTAAAAACCAGCGGAGGATATTGTCGCAGTTGTATAGTGAAGGTGTCGAAAGGTTCGGAAAAGGACCCGAGACCGATGCCGAAACTGGTTGCAAGTTGCCGTACTACAGTGATGGATGGCATGGAAGTGCAGAACACTACTTCGCCTGAAGTACTGGAAGCAAGAAGAGGTGTTGTTGAGTTTTTACTGATTAATCATCCGCTGGATTGTCCTATCTGTGATCAGGCAGGAGAGTGTCATTTGCAGGATTTGGGATATGAAAACGGCGGTGTGAAAACACGTTATGATTTCAGCAGAAGAACATTTGATAAAATAGATATCGGTCCTTATATCAAGTTGCACATGACGCGCTGCATTATGTGTTTCCGCTGTATAAAGGCTGCCGACCAGTTGACAGACAATCGTTATCAGGGAATGCTTTTCAGAGGCGATGCTTCGGAAATAAGCACTTATATTGAGAAAGCAATAGACAATGACTTTTCAGGAAATGTGATTGATGTATGTCCTGTAGGAGCATTGACCGACCGGACGTTCAGATTCAAGAGCCGTGTATGGTTTACAAAACCGATGAATGCACACCGCAGCTGTACTAAATGTTCGGGTAAAGTGGCGCTTTGGGAAAAAGGAAATGAGATACTCCGTGTAACTGCCCGCAAGGATAAATGGGGAGAGCCGGAAGAATTTATTTGCAATGAATGCAGGTTTGAGAAAAAACATATTAATGACTGGGTGATTGAAGGACCAAGACATATAGACCCGCACTCGGTAATATCATTGAACCATTATGAGAATGTGCTTGCTAAAATGAAATTGGAAGTAGGTAAGCAACAAAAACAACTTGCAGGAAAGAAATAATTTGAATTATGACTTTAGGATATGTGATATATAAATTGATACTGGCGGTGATTGTTTTTACCGTTACATTATTAATAGCAATGTACAGCACTTATGCTGAACGTAAGGTAGCAGGTTTTTTGCAGGACCGCCTTGGACCGAACAGGGCAGGCTGGTTTGGAATATTGCAGCCGGTAGCTGATGCTGTGAAACTATTTATGAAGGAAGAAATGATACCGAGTGTATCAAATAAAACTTTGTTCATAATAGCACCGGGATTGAGTTTGCTTACTGCCTGTATGACAGGTGTTGTAATACCGTGGGGAACTTCATTAACTATTTTCGGAACCAGTTATTCGCTGCAGGTTACTGATTTAAACATTGGTATTTTATATTTATTCGGCGTAGTATCTATCGGTGTTTATGGAATTATGATTGGCGGCTGGGCATCGAACAATAAATATTCGCTGCTGGGTGCAATGCGTGCTTCGTCGCAGATGATAAGCTATGAAGTGGCAATGGGAATTTCGATTATTGCACTTATCATGACTACCGGAACTTTAAGTGTAGGGCAGATAGCAGCACAGCAACATGGATGGCACTGGAATATATTGGTTCAGCCGTTAGGATGTTTAATATTTATAATATGTGCATTTGCAGAAACCAATCGTGCACCATTCGATTTACCGGAATGTGAGCAGGAATTGGTTGGCGGTTATCATACTGAATACAGTTCAATGAAAATGGGCTTTTATCTGTTTGCCGAATACATTAATATGTTTGTGTCGTCAGCTGTTATTTCCACCTTTTATTTTGGTGGTTATAATATGCCGTTTATTGGTAGGTTTGTACACGATGGAAATTTGCTTGCAATACTTGGAGTAGTATTTTTGTTCGCGAAGATATTCTTTGGTATATTCTTCTTCATGTGGGTTCGCTGGACAATACCGCGTTTCCGTTATGACCAGTTAATGAATTTAGGATGGAAAACTTTGATTCCTTTGTCGATATTGAATTTAGTGCTTACAGGTGCATGGATGATGCGTCACGAAATTATAAGTGTATTTATTAAGTAAGAAAAAAAGATGCAGCCATTAACTAACAGATCTAAAATTGTTGTAAAGAAAGAGATGTCTTTGTATGAAAGGATATATCTACCTGCTATTTTTTCGGGCATGATGATTACAATGTCCCATTTCTTCAAAAAGAAACCGACAATTCAGTACCCTGAGCAGACACGCCCATTCAGCGCTGTATACAGAGGACAGCACGTACTGAAACGTGATGACAATGGTGCAGAACGCTGTACTGCCTGCGGATTGTGTGCAGTAGCTTGTCCGGCAGAAGCAATAACAATGGTGGCAGCGGAACGTAAACGTGGGGAAGAAAAATTATACCGTGAAGAAAAATATGCTGCAGTATATGAAATAAACATGCTTCGTTGTATCTTCTGCGGCGACTGTGAAGACGCTTGTCCGAAGGAGGCAATATTTTTGACAGACAGGAAAGTAGATTCGGAAGTAAAACGTAATTTATTCACATACGGCAAAGATATATTGGTGGAAGGAGTTGAAAAAGATAAACGTGTAGATGTTTCAAAACGTCAGACTCCTGAGGTGCTTGAGTTTAAAAAGCACAAAGAATTTGAACACAACAGATAATAAAGCATTATGATTACGACCTACTTATTTTATTTTCTATCATTTCTGGCAATCATGTTTGGATTGATGGTTGTACTTTCTAAAAATCCTATACATAGTGTATTGTATCTGGTATTATGTTTTTTCACTATTGCAGGACATTATGTATTATTGAATGCTCAGTTTTTGGCAGTAGTACATGTTATTGTTTATTCGGGTGCAATCATGGTTTTGTTCTTATTCGTTATCATGCTGTTAAACTTGAATAAGGAAACAGAACCGCATAAAAGCATTTGGCTGAAAGCATCAGCGGCAGTGGCGGCAGGTTCATTGCTTTTGGTAATGGTTGCTTCGTTAAAAGGAGCATCGACAATACAATCAGTAAATACATTTAACCCGAATATCGGATTGATAGAAAACTTAGGAACAACATTATTTAAAGATTTTCTTTTGCCATTTGAAGTATCATCCATATTGCTGCTTGCAGCTATGGTAGGTGCAGTGATGTTAGGCAAAAAAAGTATAAAATAGAAAAAGATGAACAGCGCGATACAAGTAATTCCGTTAGAGTGGTATTTATTATTATGCACAGTATTATTCACAATAGGTGTGTTGGGTGTGCTTTTCAGACGTAATGCCATTATTATTTTTATGTCGATTGAATTGATGCTGAATGCAGTGAATCTATTGCTGGTAGCATTCTCCAGTTTTTTATCAGACAGTAAAGGACAGGTTTTTGTGTTTTTTATAATGGCGGTAGCAGCAGCGGAAGTGGCTGTGGGATTGGCAATATTGATGATGGTATATCGTAATACAAAATCATCGGATATTAATGTGTTGAATAAATTAAAGTGGTAAAAATGTAGTATTAAGTATTAAGTACCAAGTATTATGACTGCACAATCTTAATACTTTGTACTTAATACATGATACTTTTAAAAT
Source organism: uncultured Bacteroidota bacterium (assembly GCA_903870175.1). Taxonomy (GTDB): domain Bacteria; phylum Bacteroidota; class Bacteroidia; order 2-12-FULL-35-15; family 2-12-FULL-35-15; genus 2-12-FULL-35-15. Next base: position 12,438 of record CAIQBY010000350.1, on the reverse strand, counting down.
AAATATATGATAAAGTTAGTTGGATTAGTGCCTTTGCTTCCTTTAATCGGATTTGTGATTATAGGATTGTTCGGGAAGACATTATCAAAAGGAATAGTTGGCATAATAGGTTGTGGTTCAGTATTAGCATCATTTGCAATATCATTAGGAATATTTTTTGAGTTAACCGGGAAGGTAGAAAAATCAGTTACAATTGATTTGTTCAGTTGGATAACTGCCGGTAAATTATCCATACCATTCTCCTTTTTAATCGATCCTTTATCTTCTTTATTTTTATTAATTATTACCGGAGTTGGTTTTTTAATACATGTATATTCTACCGGTTACATGAGCCATGACGAAGGGTTTTCACGCTTCTTTGCCTACCTCAATCTCTTTATTTTCTTTATGTTGTTGCTTGTTTTAGGTTCCAATTATTTAATAATGTTTGTTGGCTGGGAAGGTGTTGGATTATGTTCTTATTTATTAATCGGATTCTGGTTTAAAAATACTGCGTACAACAATGCTGCGAAAAAAGCATTTATTATGAACCGTATTGGTGACTTAGGTTTCCTGTTGGGTATCATATTAATATTTGTAACGTTTGGCAGTATTGGTTATCATGATGTATTTGCACAGGCTAAGAATATGGCAACAGGAAATCCTGTGTTAACTGCAATTACGTTATTGTTATTTATCGGAGCAATGGGAAAAAGTGCTCAATTGCCTTTATATACCTGGTTGCCAGATGCGATGGCAGGTCCTACTCCGGTTTCGGCATTGATACATGCTGCTACAATGGTTACAGCCGGTATTTATATGGTTGCGCGTTCAAACATTTTATATACGCTATCGCCAATAGCGATGGAAACAGTTGCAATTATTGGTGTTTGTACAGCGTTATTTGCTGCTACAATTGGGTTGGCACAAAATGATATTAAGAAGGTGCTTGCTTATTCTACAGTTTCTCAACTTGGATATATGTTCCTTGCTTTAGGCGTTGGAGCTTATACAGGAGCTGTGTTTCATGTAATGACACATGCTTTCTTTAAGGCTTTATTATTCCTTGGAGCAGGCAGTGTAATACATGCAATGAGCGGCGAACAGGACATCAGAAGAATGGGTGGATTGAAAAAACATTTACCTATAACTCATATTACCTTTTTATTAGGAACACTTGCAATAGCAGGTTGTCCGCCTTTCTCCGGCTTTTTCTCGAAAGATGAGATACTTGCAAATGCATTTGAAAATAATAAGCTGTTATGGTTCTTAGGAGTGTTGGGTGCTGCAATGACAACTTTTTATATGTTCCGTTTATACTTCCTAACTTTTAATGGTGATTTCAGAGGAACAAAAGAACAACACCATCATTTACATGAATCACCTAAATCAATGACTATTCCATTAGTTATACTTGCAATATTGGCGGTTGTTGGCGGATTCGTTGGAATACCTGAAGCATTGGGAGGGAAACATTTTCTGGAGGAATTCCTGAAACCTGTATTTGAAGATTCTTCTTTCAGAATGGTTCATAGCCTGTCTCATGATACTGAATATATGCTGATGGGAATTGCGGTATTGGTAATGGCTGGTTCATTATATTATGCATATACTGTTTATGTGAAAAACAAAACGTTGCCTGCAAATGAAGGTGAGGAATTAACGCCATTGCATCAATTGGTTTATAAAAAATACTGGGTGGATGAGTTATACGAAAATGTAATTACCAAGCCTCTGAATTTATTCTCGGATGTATTGCATAAATTGGTTGATAATCAGATTGTGGATGGTTGTGTAAATGGAATAGGCAGATTAGTTACCTGGGTTAGCGGAATTATTCGTTATGCACAAACAGGAAATATAGGCTTTTACGTTTTTGTAATGGTAATTGGTATTGTGCTTATTTTGTGCACACAGATATTTTAGGCAGTACGAAATTGCGAGTTGAAATAGAAGTTTGATTAAAACTTAAGTTCTTTAAAATATGCCGATACTCTATATAATAGCAGGACCAAATGGAGCAGGCAAAACGACAACGGCGCAAAAATTTTTACCAAAAGATTTGAAGGTTGTAGAATTTGTAAATGCAGATAACATTGCAAAAGGATTGTCGCCTTTTAATCCGGAAGGAGTAGCATTTGAAGCGGGAAGAATAATGTTGAAGAGGATAAAAGAATTAGCAGAAAATAAAGTTGATTTTGCTTTTGAAACTACACTATCTACTTTGAGTTATGTTAAATTTATTAAGGATTGTAAGAAGAAAGGATATGAAATAGTACTGATTTATTTTTGGTTGAATCATCCAAACTTGGCTAAAGAGAGGGTTCTCAAAAGAGTTTTGGAGGGAGGGCACAATATTTTACCAGAAATAATTGAAAGGAGATATTATAAAGGAATTCATAATTTAAAGAATAGTTTTCTGAAATTAAGTAACGAATGGCTAATATTTGACAACTCTGATAAAAAAGTTTTATTAATAGCAAAAAAGGATAAAGACGAAACTACAATTTTGGAAAAGGAACTATATAAATTAATTTTAAATGACTAAAAAGGAATCAAAAATAATGCTGGAAAAAATAATTAAAGGCGTTAAATCAGCAATAGCGGAAGTTTATGAGAATGCTCGTAAAAACGGAACCGAATTGGTTATTTCTAAAAAACCAGGAGTAGTAACAAAAATAAAAGTGAAGTAGAATCAACGAATAACGAATCTTCGCTAATAACGAATTAGTGATAGATTTAGAATTTAGAAATTAGAGTTTAGAATTTTACAGAATATATGATTACATTATTATTGATATTTTTTCCTTTAGCAGCAGCATTGATGCTGTTATTTACTAAAGGGGAACAAGTGAAGAAAATTGCCCTGGGAGCTACAATAGTTGAATTTGCAATTGCTATGTTTGCAGTTACTCAATACCAATTTGGCAATACTACTCAATTTGAAGTTTCTTGCAATTGGGTTAGTTCTCTGGGGATAAACTTCCATGTTGGTATGGATGGCATCTCATTATTAATGGTTTTGTTAACTACTTTTCTTGTACCAGTAATAATTCTTACTTCGTTTAATAAAGATTACAGAAACCCTTCACGGTTCTATTCATTGGTGCTGGCAATGCAGTTTGCACTTGTTGGAGTATTTGTATCGCTTGATGGATTCTTGTTTTACATCTTCTGGGAATTGGCACTTATTCCAATATACTTCATCTGCTTACTTTGGGGCGCAGAAAACAGGGCAAAAATCACCTTCAAATTCTTTGTTTATACATTGTCTGGAAGTTTGATGATGCTTGGAGCATTAATTTATTTATACCTGCAAACTGAAGGGGCACACAGTTTTAATATTGCTGCTCTTTATAAAGCAGGACAAAGTTTGGATGCTGTGCATCAGGGATATGTTTTCTGGGCAATTTTTATTGCGTTTGCCATTAAAATGCCGATATTCCCTTTCCACACCTGGCAGCCGGATACTTATACTGTTGCACCTGCTCAGGGGACAATGCTGCTTGCAGGTATTATGTTAAAAATGGGAACGTACGGAGTTATTCGCTGGTTGTTGCCGGTAGTTCCACTTGGTGTTGTTCATTGGTCAAATGTGGCAATTACATTATCGGTTATAGGAATTGTTTATGCTTCGTGCATTGCAATTGTGCAAAAGGATTTCAAGCGATTAATTGCCTATTCTTCTATCGCTCACGTTGGTTTGATATCCGCAGGTATTCTTGCCTGCAATGTTCAGGGAGTTCAAGGAGGGGTTATTCAAATGATAAGTCACGGTGTAAATGTTGTAGGCTTATTTTTTATTGTAGATATTATTCAGAAAAGATATGGAACACGCGATATTTCAATACTTGGCGGCATAAGAAATCTTAATCCTCAGTTCGCCGTATTGTTTTTAATGATTTTATTGGGAAGTGTGGCTTTGCCATTAACAAACGGATTTGTAGGAGAGTTTTTACTGTTAAATGGAGTATTCCAATTTAATGCATGGACAGCCGCTTTTGCAGGCTTGTCGGTAATATTGGGTGCAGTATATATGTTGAGGAGTTATCAGTCAATAATGTTGGGCGAAACTAATGAAATTACCGGCTCATTCGAACCCTTGTCAACAAGCGAAAAAACGGTATTGGTAATTCTTTGCGCAGCAGTTATTGGTTTCGGAGTCTATCCAAAACCATTATTGGATATAGCAGAACCATCAGTTGTGAAGTTGGTAGATGGAGTAAGATTAGCAATGGGTAAATAGAAAAAGATTAATTAAATTATGAAAGCATTAATATTACTTTCTTCATTAGGTGTAATTTCTTTGTTAGCTGAGCTTTTCAGTTTTAAAAAATTATTGTATCCATTAGTTTTATTGGGATTAATTGCCACATTCATCTTTAACATCGGAGATTGGAATGCGGTAAATAATACCTATTATAAAATGCTTCAGTTTGATAATTACGCTATCGCATTCTCATCCGTAATTATTGTAATTGCTTTCCTTTGGTTTTTAATGGCGGAAGGATTTTTTAAAGAAGAAACAAACCTTACCGATCATTATTCTTTAGTTTTATTTGCTTTGGTAGGCGCGGTTATATTGGTTTCTTATACTAATATGGCGATGTTGTTTTTAGGAATAGAAATTCTTTCCATCCCAATGTATATTCTCGTAGGCAGCAGCAAAAACGATTTATCATCCAATGAAGCTTCCTTCAAATATTTAATAATGGGAGCATTTGCTACAGGCTTTTTATTATTCGGAATCGCATTAATATATGGTGCTACAGGCTCATTTGATTTATCAGAAATAAAAACTGCTATTTCTGTTTCAGGTTCTTATTCACAGATATTTTATGTCGGAATGTTATTAATGCTGATAGGATTATCATTTAAAGTATCAGCCGTACCTTTTCATTTCTGGGCGCCTGATGTTTACGAAGGTGCGCCTACAGTGATTACTGCATTTATGGCAACTATTGTGAAACTGGCTGCTTTCGCTGCATTTTTACGTTTATTCGATGTTACTTTCTTCAGAGTATACACTTCCTGGATGAATGTTGTTTGGATGCTTGCTGCACTTACAATGCTCGTTGGTAACATCACCGCAGTATTCCAAACCAGAATTAAAAGGATGCTTGCATATTCATCTGTAGCACATGCAGGATATATGTTATTGGCTCTTCTTGCAATGAATAATTATTCGAACAGCGCCATCTTATTTTACGGAACAGCTTATTCAATTGGCTCTATAGCTACTTTCACAATTGTTTCAATTATTGCTGAAGCAAGAGGAGATGATGGAATCCATTCGTTTAACGGCTTGGGAAAATCAAATCCGATGCTGGCAGTTGTTATGACTATTGCCTTATTATCATTGGCAGGTATTCCGCCTACAGCAGGCTTCTTTGCCAAGTATTATATCTTTACTTCTTCTTTTATGGCAGGCAATGTATGGCTGGTTTTCGTTGCAATAATAGCATCGTTAATAGGAGTATATTATTACTTCCGAATAATAATTGCCATGTATTTTAAAGAAGGTGCGCACGAACATATCTCACTAGAAATGACTCATAAACTATTATTGATTGTTATTACTGTTGCAATAATAGCTTTGGGCATTTGCCCTGATTTCATTATAAAATTGTTGTAGTTTTTTAACCTACATATTATTAAAAAAGAAAGGACGGTAAATAACCGTCCTTTCTTTTTTATAATATTTTGTTCCCGTTACATTGCCGGCGGAATCATCACATGTCCGCAATTCTTGCAGGTTCTCAACGATTCATTGCCATAAAACTCGGCAAATGTTATTTGAAACTCAGTAACAATATTTTTTAACGGGAAATACTTTTCATACAATTTAGTATTGCATTTTTCGCAGAACCAAAGCAGCCCATCTTTTTCATCATCTCTTCGTTTCCGCTCCATCACCAGACCTATTGTATTAGCTCCTCTGCTGGGGCTATGCGGAACACGAGGAGGCAATAAAAAAATATCACCCTCATTTATCGGCACTTCTACAGCTTTGCCATCTTCCTGAATTGTAACTTTTATATTACCTTCCAACTGATAAAAAAACTCTTCACTCTCGTTGTAATGGTAATCTTTTCGGGCATTCGGGCCACCCACTACCATCACTATAAACTCTGTATTTTCATACACCACTTTATTATTTACAGGAGGTTTTAACAGATGACGATTTTCATCTATCCATTTTTTAAAACTGAAAGGTCGTTGTATTGACATGTTATATGATTTAGAAATTAAAAAATTAAGACGGTTAATTAATGATACTTTTGTTCCAATTAGTGTGCAAGATACAAAATAATCGATTTCGATATAAAATGAATGAAAGTTTAAAATATAAAATAGCATTAACTCTTCTTCCAAATATTGGCGACATCCTTGCCAAACGCCTCATTGCTTACTGCGGAAGTGCTGAAGCAATATTCAGGGAAAAGAAAATATTGCTTGAGAAAATTCCCGGAATCGGAACCATAACTATAAAGGAAATTCACAACCATACCGTTTTCGAACGTGCTGAAGAAGAAATAAAGTTCATCGAAAAAAATTCGATAACTCCTGTTTTTTATCTCGATAGCGAATATCCAAAACGATTGACGCATTGCGAAGACAGCCCTATTCTCCTTTATTTTAAAGGTAATACAAACCTCAATGCCGAAAAAATGATAAGCATTGTCGGCACTCGCGAAGCAACAGATTATGGGAAACGAATATGCGAAAAATTAATCGGAGACCTTGCGCAGCACAATGTTACCATAGTAAGTGGCCTGGCATACGGCATAGATATATGCGCGCATAAAGCGGCACTCGACAATAATCTGCCCACAATATGCACACTGGCGCATGGCTTGGATAAAATATATCCTGCCATACATAAATCCATGGCCAGTAAAATGCTAGAAAACGGAGGCTGGCTTACCGATTTCACCTCTCATACAATTCCCGACCGCGAAAATTTTCCAAGAAGAAACCGCATTGTAGCTGGTATTACTGATGCTACCATCGTTATCGAATCGAAAATAAAAGGCGGTTCACTCATCACTGCCGAAATAGCCAACAGCTACAACCGCGATGTGTTCGCATATCCCGGACGAGTGGACGACCCATGTTCAGAAGGATGCAACGCAATCATAAAAAACAACAAAGCCATATTAATACAATCCGCCGCCGATTTAATATATACAATGGGTTGGCAGCCGCAGAGCAATAGGAAAGCGCCTCAGCAGAAAAAATTATTTATCGAACTCAATCCCATTGAAGAAAACCTCGTAAACCTAATCCGACACAAGCAAAGCATCACCATCGACGATTTATGCCTCATCAGTAAAATGCCCATGAGCAAAGTATCCGCCACCCTTCTCACCCTCGAATTTTCCGGCGTCATCAAATCATTCCCCGGAAAAATATATCGGATCAATTAAATTCCATGCACAATAATTTGGGCGATTTACCATTCAGGTTCATGGGGGGTGCAGATAAAAAAAGGTGAATATAAGGAAGAAAAATAATTGTTTACAGATAACTGATGAAGACGAATTCACGAATCGCGATGTAAATAGATTCGTAAATTCGGATCAATTAGTTATCGGTACCACAATAATTGCTAATTCGTAATTCGTAAATTCCTAATTTCTCTTACCTTTGTATTCAATAATGGAATTTAAAGCCGGCAAACTACTCGATACAATATATTATCCGAGTGATTTAAGAAAATTAAAAGAAGAACAACTACCTGAAGTTAGTAAGGAATTGCGTCAGTTTATTATTGATGTAGTATCCAAAAAGGGCGGGCATTTCGGTGCAAGTTTGGGTGTGGTAGAACTTACTGTTGCACTTCATTATGTGTTCAATACGCCATACGACCAGCTCGTTTGGGATGTAGGGCATCAGGCTTACGGACATAAAATACTTACCGGCAGACGAGAAAGCTTTGCTACAAACAGAATATATAAAGGCATCAGCGGTTTCCCGAAACGCAGCGAAAGCGAGTATGATACTTTTGGTGTTGGGCATTCATCCACCAGTATTGGCGCAGCATTAGGGATGGCAGTAGCATCAGCATACAAAGGCGAAAAGGAAAGACGACACATTGCAGTAATCGGCGATGGAGCCATGACAGCAGGAATGGCGTTCGAAGCACTCAATCATGCTGGCACTACACATTCCAATTTACTGGTTGTATTAAATGATAATTGTATGTCCATTGACCCGAATGTAGGGGCACTAAAGGAATACCTGACTGATATTACAACATCGCATACTTATAATAAAGTAAAGGATGAAATATGGAATCTGCTTGGTAAAATAAGTAAGTTCGGACCATCGGCACAGGATATAGTTTCCAAAATTGAGAACGGAATAAAATCATCATTACTAAAACAAAGTAATTTATTCGAGTCGCTTAAGTTCCGCTATTTCGGGCCTGTTGACGGGCACGATGTGGAACGATTAACAAAAGTATTGCAGGATTTAAAAGATATTCCGGGACCGAAAATATTGCATTGCCTTACACAAAAAGGAAAAGGATATAAATTTTCGGAAGAAGGAAACCAAACAGTATGGCATGCTCCGGGCTTATTCAACAAAGATACAGGCGAAATAATAAAGATAGTTCCTGCAACTCCGCAGCCACCAAAATATCAGGATGTGTTCGGTTATACAATAGTAGAGCTGGCAGAAAAGAATAAAAAAATAATGGGCATCACTCCTGCAATGCCGAGCGGATGTTCGTTAAACATAATGATGAAAGCAATGCCCGACCGTGCTTTTGATGTTGGTATAGCAGAGCAGCATGCCGTAACTTTCTCGGCAGGATTAGCTACACAAGGCTTGGTTCCGTTTTGTAATATCTATTCCTCGTTTATGCAACGAGCCTACGACCAAGTGATACATGATGTTGCACTGCAAAATCTGCACGTTGTTTTTTGTCTGGATAGAGGAGGATTTGCAGGTGCCGATGGTCCAACGCATCACGGAGCCTATGATTTAGCGTTTTTCCGTTGCATACCCAATATGATTGTTTCCGCACCGATGAATGAAGAGGAGTTGCGAAACCTAATGTACACAGCACAGTTGGAAGAAACAACAGGACCGTTTTCTATCCGTTATCCAAGAGGAAACGGCGTGATGACGGATTGGAAAAAACCATTTAGAAAGATTACAATCGGCAAGGGACAACGGATTCAGAACGGTGATGATATTGCAATATTAACTATCGGACATATCGGCAACTATGTAATTGAAGCTTGCAAACAGTTGGAAACAAAGGGAATTAAAGCGGCGCATTATGATATGCGTTTTGTAAAACCGATAGATGAAGATTTATTACACGAAGTATTTACAAAACATACTAAAGTAATTACGGTGGAAGATGGCTGCATAATGGGAGGAATGGGCAGTGCAGTAATTGAATTCATGACCGACAATAATTACAGCGCACATATTAAACGACTTGGCATACCTGATAAATATATTGAGCATGGCGAACAACTGGAACTGCATCGGGAATGCGGTTTTGATACAGACGGTATTATCAAGACAGTTGTGGAAATGGTGGGTGTAAAAACAAATACTATGACAGGTTAATTATCTGTATCTGCTTTCTTTTCTTTTTCTTCCTTTTTTTCCTTACTAAAAATATATCTCAGTGTAAAAGACCATTCCAGGTTATTTCCTCTGTTAAAAGTATACCAGAAAAACGAATTTGAAAAGTTGTTTGAATTCTGCTTCACCACAGGGGATAATGAATTACAATACCTTACATTCGCATATAGGTTTTTGATAATGCGGCATCCTAATCCAATATTAATTGCTGTTTCATTATTTTTGAAGTTATTAGTATAAGCACTTCCATAATTATAAGTTCCTTCCTGTTTTAATAACACTAATCTTCCATAAGAAGGACCGATTTCAAAATAAAAATTATCAATACGTTTTTTCTTTATATTGAAAACAATGGTATGCTTAAACATCAATGGAATTTCGACATAGTTAAGATTTAATTTATAATAAATATAATTATTGGTTGAGTCGGCAGGTTGTAAAGTTCCTTTTTGAGTATATAATATTTCAAATTGCAACGAATTCTTTTCAGATAGTTTGGCATTTAATAATCCTCCGGCAGTGAAGCCTGCTTTATGAAAATCATTATCGTAAGGGTCAATACCATCAAGGTCAGTGGTAACGGCTCCGATAATTATGCCTGGTTTGAATATCTGCGAATAACAATTAAATGAGCCAAGTAAGAAAATTATGGAAAGAAATTGTTTGTAAAAAAGTTTCATCGATTATTTTTTATGCAAATTTAGTTGAATGTTGCCAACAGCCAACAAATATAAGCCCTGTTTAATATATTTAACACTATAAAAGACGAAATCCTCCAAGCCTGTGTATATTTTTTAAATAATAATTTTGGTTTAGACAAGTTTAAAGTGGTATATTTGGTCGCTAAATAAATAATCTTAAAAAAAAATGAAAGCAATAAACAACAAAAAAACATTATTAAAAACAGCTTCTTCGCTAATGATAGCTGTGTCTTTAGTAGCTTGTAGTTCATCGTCAAACGATTCGAATGATGTTTCGGCAAATAAAACGGATGCAACAACAGTTCCTGCAAATAATGCAAAAGAATCAAAAGCTAAAAAAGTATTCAGTTCTATACCTGATCCGGTGGTAGCGACTAAACTTCTTAAAGATGCTGGAGCAAAATACAATGCAGGTTATCTTAATCCGATTGAAAATGCTTCAAAATATTCATCAGTTAAAACTAAAGCAATAAACTTAGGTGTTTATGGTTCCGATTTGAGCTTCATTAGCTTATGGGACCAAACACAAGAGTCAATGTTATACTTAAAATGTACCAATACATTGGCTTCCAGCTTGGGAATTAGCGGAGCTTTTGATGAAAATACAACTAATCGTATTCAGGCTAATATGGATAAAAAAGATACATTATTAACTATTATTTCCGGTTCTTATTGGACAGCTGATAAATATTTAACTGGTAATGGTCAGCCTGGAGTGTCTTCATTAATAGTTGCAGGTGGATGGATTGAAGGATTATATATTGCTACCCGTATTGGACAAACTACAAAGAATGAAGCTGTAATTTCTCAGATTGCTCAACAAAAAACATCACTTGTTAATTTATTAGATATGCTGGACAGTTATAAGAGTGAAAATAATGGTACTGCTGATGTTTTGAAAAGTTTAAATGAATTGAAACAAATATTTGATACTGTTACAAAAGACGGTGGAAAATTAACTGACGATCAGTTTAAATCTCTTTCTGATAAAACGGAAGAAGTTAGAAATTCTTTTATTAAGCCGTAAAGAATTAAGGTTTCATATTTTAAAGCGAATAGTTTAATAGCTATTCGCTTTTTTTATTTATCAATTTTCCAAGAGCAAATTTAGAATAGGAAGAATGAAATAATGTTAGAATATGTATACATTTATTCCTAATTAATAATTAGGACATTGATTATAATTATTCACATCTGATTAATTTTGAATAGATATTTGTTAAATAAACAAGTGGAATAAAAAAAACCTTTCCAAAATAATTTGGAAAGGTTTTAAGTTTTATTATTCTTAAGTTTTATCTTACAATTAATTTCTTGCTGAAATTTTGTCCTCCGATATTAAGAGTTACAAAATAAACTCCGGCTGAAAGATTTGAACTATTATTCAAAACATATTGATGTTCACCGGCAGCTAATTCGCCATTATATACAGAAGTAATTTCTCGCCCTACTACATCAAATACTTTTAGAGATACTTTTTCTTTATTGATTAAATTAAAATTGATATTGGTAATTTCCTCTGCAGGATTAGGAAAGACATTAAAGTTAAGATTATTGGTTAATTCATCCACGCCTGATGGCGATCCGCTAATATTAATATCATCAATATAAATATTATTACCACCATTACTTGTAAATACAAACTTAAAAAACAGGTCAGGAGAACTTACATACGAACTTAAATTAACACTTTGAGTTACCCATTGACTTGACGTAGGAACAAAATTACCGGTATTTAGTGGAGCAGTTGCTAAAGTCGCTCCGGCAATTGCTTTTTTAATAGTCCACGTTTTTCCACAGGTAGTAGAAACGTAAATTGTAAGTTTGTCGGCATTAGTTGAAATTACTTGTGCATACGCCACTTTAAAAGTCAAAGCAGGATTAGTACCAGCAATTGATGCCATATTTATAGATGGACTTATTAATTCGTCCACATTGCCGCTTTGAGCAGTTGAGTTGGTAATCATTGCCGACTTAGTTCCGGAAGAACTTGCTGCTGATGTTTGTACCCAAGTGTTTCCTCCAGGTAAAATATTATTTACCTGCCAATCAGTATTGGGAATTGCAGAAGTTTCAAATCCTTCAGAATAAAAAGTGTTATTATACATTGCTGTTGATGGATTAACTCTAATATAGCTTGTTTTGG
>CAIQBY010000349.1 GCA_903870175.1 uncultured Bacteroidota bacterium | reverse complement strand
GGCTATTTCGGCAAAATGTTAATCAGTCGTAAATTCGTCTCAACAAAAATCCTGTCTTGACTAAAACCGCGACAAATGTACTGCAAATAATTGAATTGACAAGGTTTATTAATTGACAGCCTCTTGTTAATAGTTGTTAAGTGCCTATAAATAGTGTATTTCAATGGCACTAATATATTTATATTTTACTTGCTCTCCCTCTGCCCTACTCTTTGAAAAAAAGAGGATCGCCAACAAGTGAAGAGTAATATTTGATAATCTTAATATTTAAAATTACCGCTTAATGAAAATAACAACCGCTCACAGTCGAATAACGACCACTGGCTGGATTTGCCCTGTTTATGTTATTTACATGCTCTACCTTTGACAATAATTAGATGATTTGAGCTCAAAGAAATCTAAGTTTTATCACCATCATTTCAATTTTAGTAGTAATAATTTAATAACTAGAAATCATGAAAAGAATTACATTTATTTTTATTGCGCTTTTGGTTTCCAAAAGTATGTATTGCCGCATTGACACGGTGCAGGCTAAATCGAAAATTACTGATGTTACCGTATTTTTCAGTGGTGCACAAATTACAAGGCAGGCTGATTTGAAAATGAACAGAGGCAAGTATCTTATAATGATAGATAAGCTTCCGCAGGAAATTAATCCGCAGAGCATACAGGTGAAAAAGATTACCAACTGCAAAACTCTTTCAGTAAAACATCAGCTAAATTATCAGAATGAAAATAAAAAGAGTGCTGAACAACTTGCTCTGGAGGATAAAAAAGATGCACAGGAGTTTAAAATAAAAGAGATAAAAAATAAACTTAAAGTGTATGATATGGAGGAGAAATTATTGCTCGACAACAGCAAACTAAGCAGGAAAGATGATGGCTCGAAGATATCGGAAATAAAGGAAGCTGCTGATTATTACCGGCTCCGGTTAAACGAAATAAAACAGGGAAAGCTGAATTTATATTCCGACTTGGAGAAGGCAAGTAAAACGATTCAGGATTTGTATTCAAAAATAAATGAGCTGGTTTCGGCGAAGCGCAAAACATACAGCCAGATATTGATAACTGTAGATTGTGAAAAGGAAACGGTGACTGATTTAAGTTTGAGTTATTACATCTCTTCGGCAGGGTGGCAGGCGATGTATGATTTCAGGGTGGATGATATTACAAAGCCGCTTGTGATTGTGTATAATGCCAATGTTTATCAGTCTTCCGGTGAGGACTGGACGAATGTGAATATAAAATTATCGAATAACAATCCTTCGCTAAGCGGCATTAAACCTGAGCTTTTGAACTGGTATGTGGAGAGAAGTAATCCTTATCAAAAGGAAGTTGTGAAGCAGGGGGCAGGTGCAATTAAAGGAAGAGTGCTGGATGCAAAAACCAACGAATCGATACCGTTTGCAAATGTTGTTGTAATGAAAGGCACTCAAAATGCAGGTGCGGCAACAACTAATATGGATGGAGAGTTCGCAATAAAACCAATACAATCCGGCAATTATACCATTAAAGCAAGTTATGTAGGTTACAACACAGGCGAAATAGATAATATAGATGTGAAAGCCGATAAAACCACAACTATTGATATCAATTTATCAGGAGGAGTTGATTTAAAAGAAGTAGAAGTGATGGATTATACTATGCCATTGATTGACCCAGATATGAAATCAGAAAGGATTGTTACTCGCGAGGAGTATCAACACATAAATTCGAAAGGTATAAATTCCGTTGCTTCCACTACTGCGGGTGTGTATCAGCAAGATATGGGAAGTTCTTATTATTCGAGAAATAGAGGTGATGGCTTTGAATTCAGGGGTTCGAGAGATGGTGGCAATGGCCTTTATGTGTTCGGGCAGAAAGTGAAAGGCTATGAAACCACAAATTTTATTTCCAATTCTTTCAAAACAAATGTTGCAAATCTTGAATATGTGATTGATATACCTTATACTATTCCTTCGGATGGTGAAGATTATTCATTAAAAATAAAAGATGTGAGTGTGCCGGTAAGCTATGTATATCACGCTGTGCCGAAGCTTGACAAGGATGTGTTTTTGACTGCTGAAATAATTGACTGGCAACAATTAAATTTATTATCAGGGAAATCGAGCATTTATTATCAGGGAACTTTCACCGGCGAATCGTTTATTGACGCCAACTTTGTGAGTGATACGCTCAGCGTTTCTTTGGGAAGAGATAAAAAT
>CAIQBY010000348.1 GCA_903870175.1 uncultured Bacteroidota bacterium | reverse complement strand
TCCCTAAAGAGCCTGAATATGTCGGCAATGCACGTTTTTGTTTTAAAATATGATTGTATAAAAACAATGCGGAACCCATTGATGTTCCTGCATCATGCCCTGCAGGTGGAATGTAAACATTTTTGAATGGTGTATTCTTTAAAACTTTTCCGTTAGCAACAGAATTTTGTGCAACTCCGCCTGCAATACAAAGATTATCAATTCCTGTTTTTTTATGCAAATGATTTAAAATATGAAATATTAATTCTTCACATATTCTTTGTACCGAGGCTGCCAAATCCTTATGATATTGGGTTAACTCATCCTCTCGCTTTCTTGCCGGCCCGAATTTTTCAATCATATACTCACTGAAAATACTGTCAATGTCTGGCTCTCCGCCTTCCCAACTCATCTTCACACCATCTTTATGATGTTTAAAATATTTTAAATCCAGTTTGAATAATCCATCATTTGTAAATTCAATAACATCCTTTAACCTATCAACATATAAAGGCTTTCCGTAAGGTGCAAGCCCCATTACTTTGTATTCATCCCCATATTTAGGGAAACCAAGATATTGTGTAAAGGATGTGTAAAAAATCCCAGCTGAGTGAGGAAAGTGAACAGAATCGAGTACTTCAATTTGATTTCCATTTCCTATAGCTGTCATTGTGGAGGTAAAATCGCCGAAGCCATCAATTGAAAGTAAAGCTGATTTTTCAAACGGAGAAGCAAAAAAAGAACTTCCTAAATGCGAACGATGATGTTCAATATTATGAATCTCCGCCTTTATTTCTTTCTCTGTAACACCTAATTCTTCTGCTAAAGTAGCCTTAAGTGATTTCACTTTTTTCGAATTTGAATATCTGTCGAGTATAGCAGAAACAGAAACTTTATTTTTTAAAGTATGCTTGATTTTCTTGACTACATTTGCAGAAGGGTCACGCGAAATGGTAATATAATCAATGTCTTTTATGGTTATACCTGCATCCTGCAAACAATATTTTATTGCCTCTATCGGAAACCCTGCCCAATGCTTTACACGCCTGATTCGCTCCTCTTCCAAGGCAACAATCACTTCACCATCTTTCAAAATGCAGGCAGAAGAATCTCCATGAAAAGCGTTTAATCCTAAAATATACATATGGAAATTATTATTTTAAATATTGAAAATTAAAAGTATGCAAAAGTAATTAAGTTTACTAAAGTAGCAACTAAATTAAAAGGTTTGATTAAGAGAACAAATGTCGATTCTGTTCAATTAATTCTTTGTTATTAATATATTTTTGACCGTAGTCATAAGCAGCTTTCGATAACATATTATAATCCGATGCCTTCATTTTAGCAGTAAAATCAATAATTCTAGCAAATTCCAAAGATTCACTCAATACAATATCCCATCCGATTCTTTTTTCTGTCAGATTTTTCCAATGTGTCTTATCACTAATGATAATAGGGCGCCCAACAGCTAACGACTGAAGAATAATATGCCCAAAATTTTCTCCGGTTGTAGGCATAAACATAAAATCATAAAATGAAAGAACATCTAACACCTTGTTACTTTCAAGGCTACCTTTATAACGGGCTTTTACATTTATCGGCAATTCGGTCAAAGCCTGTTGACATTGAGCCCAATAATCCTCATTATAAATCGGGCCATAAAAGTCAAATTCAACATTCTGCTTCACAAGTTTTAATATTTGCAAGGCGTACAGTGTATTTTTCTCCGGTGCAATTCTAGCAATATTCACGAGTCGCACACAGTTTACCTTTTTATTACGAAGTGCTAATTCCGTCATAGCAAATCTTTGAGGCAAAACTGCAGCCGTTTTTATTGCAACATTTTCTCCCATAACAGCTCTAATTTCCCGCTTTTCTGCTTCTGAAGTAGCATGAAATATAACCTTATCAAAAAACCGGAGAACTTTCACAGAACGGATAAAAATTCGCTTTTTCATTTTCTTCACACTTAATGAACCCTCTGAAAACATACCTCTGGCAGCAATGACAATGGTTTTGTTATGTTTTTTTCGAAGATAAAAAAGAGGGATGAGTGTGAAGTATAATGAATAAATACCATTCAAATAAACATAATCATAATCCGTTTTCCTTATGAGATTGCGAATATTGGTATAGGTCAATTCTTCTTCGGAAAAATAAAACACTTTTATTCCATTAGAAAGTGCATTCCATTGATTGCTTAAAATATTTGAATAAGGTGTCCTTTCGCAATAATCAGTATTGCGTGTAATGATTGAAAAATCAAACTCCTCTTTTAAATGTTCAACCATATTAGAAATTGATTGTACTGGCCCCCCGGCCTTATATCCAGGTAAATACCAATCAATGAAAATAAGCACTTTCTTTTTCACAATGTCAAAAGTAATTATTTAAAACGAAGTTTGAAGATCTTAATAAATTTGAACATATGCAAAAGATGGATTTATTGGACTAAAAAAGGGATTGCAATAATTGCAATCCCTTTATCTAGTTAATCTTTGATAATAAATATTATGCCTTCGGCGCAGCTTCAGGTTTTGGCAACAACGCTTTACGCGAAAGTTTAAACTTACCAGTTTTAGGGTCAATACCAATTAATTTAACCTGTATCTTCTCCCCTTCTTTAAACACGCCATCCATGCTTTCAAGTCGTGCATGCTGTACTTCGGATATGTGCAACAAGCCATCTTTACCAGGCATAAACTCAACAAATGCACCAAAAGCCATTATCGATTTCACTTTTCCTTCGTATACTTCACCTTCTTCCGGAGTAGCCACAATACCTTTTATTTTTGCTAATACAGCATCGATTTTCTCTTTATCATTTGCAACAATGTCAATATGACCCATGCCATCCTTTTCTTCAATCACAATGATAGCACCTGTTTCGCGTTGCATTTCCTGAATAATTTTACCGCCTGGTCCTATTACAGCTCCTATAAATTCTTTAGGAATCACCATTTTTACAATACGTGGAGCGTGAGGTTTATAGTCCGAACGAGTTTCAGTAATCGTCTTCGCCATTTCACCTAATATGTGTAAACGCCCTTCTTTAGCTTGTTCCAATGCTTCAGCCATCACTTCATAAGGCAAACCATCTACTTTCAAGTCCATCTGACAGGCAGTAATACCGTCTTTTGTACCAGTAACTTTAAAATCCATATCGCCCAAATGATCTTCATCACCTAAGATGTCAGATAAAATAGCGTAATTGCCTTTATCATCAGTAATCATACCCATTGCAATACCTGAAACAGGTTTGTTTATTTTAACGCCTGCATCCATCAAAGCCAATGTACCAGCGCAAACTGTAGCCATTGATGAAGAACCGTTTGATTCCAAAATATCAGAAACTACACGAACAGTATATGGGTTTTCAGCAGAAATTACTTGTTTTAAAGCACGTTCAGCCAAGTTACCGTGACCGATTTCACGTCTTCCCGGACCTCTATTCGGTTTCACCTCACCTGTAGAAAATGCAGGGAAGTTATAGTGCAACATAAAGTTGTTTTGCCCTTGATACAAAGCTCTGTCAATTGATTGCAAATCTAGTTTAGTACCCAATGTA
This sequence comes from uncultured Bacteroidota bacterium, assembly GCA_903870175.1. Taxonomy (GTDB): domain Bacteria; phylum Bacteroidota; class Bacteroidia; order 2-12-FULL-35-15; family 2-12-FULL-35-15; genus 2-12-FULL-35-15. Next base: position 725 of record CAIQBY010000348.1, on the reverse strand, counting down.
ACCGAAGTCAATGATTGAGTTTCACCTCTTGTAAATATTGCAGAACCATGTGCAGAAGGCAAATAAGCTACTTCGCTCCATATTGGTCTAATTTGGTTCGTTTTTCTTCCATCCAAACGAGCTTTTGTGTCCAATACAAATGTACGAACCGCAACATATTCCACTTCGTGATAATATTTTTTTGCTAATCCTTCAAATCCCTCACCTTTTTCTTCCGAAGGAATAGATTCTATAAATTCAGTAAGTACCGCTTTAAATGCAGCAGCGCGTTCTTTTTTATTTGGATTTTGTGTTTTTGCAACAGCATACGCTTTATCATAAGTAGCTTTAAAAACTCTTTCTTTTAAAATCGGGTCATTTGTTTCGTGGTTATATTCACGTTTAACTATTGGGCCTTTTACTGCTTCTACCTTCGCTTTGAAATCATTGATAGCATTAATTTGTAAACGAATTGCCTCGTGTGCAAATTTAATTGCTTCCAACATCTCAGCTTCCGAAACTTCTTTCATCTCGCCTTCCACCATCATAATATCCTTTGCATTTGCAGCGACAATCATATCTAATGTTGATTTTTCCATTTCGGCAACTGTAGGATTTACAATTAATTTACCTTCCAGTTTGCTTACTCTTACTTCGGAAACCGGTCCGTTAAACGGAATATCGGAAACAGTAATAGCTGCTGATATTGCCAAACAAGCCAATGCGTCAGGCATATTGTTTTTATC
>CAIQBY010000347.1 GCA_903870175.1 uncultured Bacteroidota bacterium | reverse complement strand
GCAAAGATAATTAAAATCCTTTTAAATATAATCCATTGCACGCGGTCCCTGATTGAAAAGCAAATCGAGAATACTTAGATTGGGAATAAATCCATGGCGTGTTTCAAAAACCTGAGAATAAATTATTGGCTGAAATGCAGCATCCTGTTCGTCCGTTTTTTTGGGTGTAATGCTGTTGCGGTAATCTTCTGCACCTGCGTACTCTGTCTGATAGGAAGTAGAAAAACTGTAATCGGGTTTCATTGTAAACTGACTTAAAACTACCTGCAGCAACGCCTCATTCAAATCAATCAGATACTCATATTTTTTATCATGATAATAAGGATTAAAATCATCTTCGTAATATTCGAAGAACGGAGAACGCCGGTAACTCGATTCGAGCGAGCGCCAGTGCAATGTCTGCCAGTCATAATCATACGAAATTTTCATATCCTTCATCACCCGCTGATGGTTGCGCTTTACAAGCGGAACACTTAATGTCTGCAATCCGTTTGGCGAATATATCTCGCAGCGGCTCCTGTAAGTCTGCTTCTGAAAATGCTCATAATGTTCAATAATAATGGGCGAATTATTCTTCAGCTTCGAGTAATATTGAACAGGGCCAAGGTATGCAGAAGACAATAGTATCATTTGATTTGAAATTTAACCCTTCGACAAGCTCAGGATAGTATTATAATTTATTATTTTATTAATGAATTTATAATTTAGATATTATGATTTAGAATTTACTAATTAACCGCTTTAAGCCATCTGCCGCTTCTCAGGCTGCTTTTACCTTTCGATTTGTCAATTGATAAAATCGTGGTAATAGCTTTACCAACAATATGGTCTTCGGGTACAAATCCCCAATAGCGCGAATCTGTTGAGTTATTTCTATTATCGCCCATCATAAAATAATAATTCATTTTGAACTTATAATAGGTTGCATACACATTATTTATAAAAACAGAATCGTTGCTTACTCTCAAATTATTCTTTTCGTACACATTTATAATCCGTTGATAGAGTGGGAGGGAGTCCTTTGTAAGCCGCACCGAATCTCCTGCTTTAGGAATATAAAGAGGACCAAAATAATCCTGATTCCAGATAAAATTCTCGCTGTCGGGGAACATCAAATCATTGTAACTTGTTTTTTTTACGAGCAAAGGCTCCACACTTTTTATGTACGGAAACTTCTTTACCCTTTCGGCATTCTCTTTCGTGAGGTTAAAATAATATTCGCTTTTGCTGCGCAATCTTCCTCCTTCATTAATACCAATACTTTTCAGCGAATCAGCAAAAATAGTATCAATGGAAGATATTACTTTATAGTCGCACTGTAGTTTTTCGGGGAGGTCGTTATATTTTCTGTTGATAAAAACCTGCCCCTCACGTATCTCCATAGTATCACCCGGCAGCGCCACACAGCGCTTTACATAATATGTTTTCTGATCCACCGGATAATCATCTTCCATCGGATAATTAAATACTACTACATCATTATGTTTTACAGATGGCGGTCCAAACAAGCGATAATAGGGGATTTTTATCCAGTCGACAAAAGATTTTGTATTGTCGGTAAACGGCAAACGCTGATGTGCAAACGGAAAGGATAACAGTGTATTAGGCAACCGTGGTCCGTAACTCAATTTGCTTACAATGATATAATCCCCTGTAAGCAATGTCTTTTCCATAGATGCAGAAGGGATGGTAAACGCTTCAAAGCAGAAAGTTCTGAATATAAGTATGGTGATTATTGCAAATACGATGGCTTTGAGCCACTCTTTCACTGCTGATTTCTTTTTCATTTAAGGAGATGCAAATATGCAAATTATTAGTTAATGAACAATATTGAAATGAGTATGTATAATCGAAACAGATTGTTTAAAAGGGTAAGAAAGGTTGTTTGTGATATGACCAACAAAGGCAAAAAACAGCACTTTCTTTTTTTTAAATGTACTAAGTAAATGTCAGAAGTACAATTTTAAAACCTAAAAGCAAGGTTTTGAAATCTAAAAGCAAGCTTTTGAAATCTAAAAGCAAGGTTTTGAAATTAAAAGCAAGGTTTTGAAACCTAAAAGCAAGGTTTTGAATTCTAAAAGCAAGCTTTTGAAATCTAAAAGTTTTTTGCTATTGAAAAAAAAGAGGCTTAATATATATGTATTAATAATTAATATTAGCGAATGAATGTGAAATTGAATTACATCTGACTGAATTATTAACTGATATCATAAAATGTAGTTTTGTACTTCCTGATAATTTGCAGGTTATCTTATAATATGTTGATGGATACTCATACCAATTTTTACAGGCATTACCTCTAAATTATCAGTAATTTCTTGGTTTGTTTTGACTTTAATACCTACACTGTTACCATCCCAATTATCATTTTAAAACAAAAGATGAGAGTGGAAGAAAGAACTATATAATGGATGGATAATGTTACCTTTGTTATTCATTAAAAATTAAAGAGTATGAAAAAGTTATACGTTCTTCTTGTTTTTAGTTTATCAATTATCACTTTTAATAGTGCTGCTCTTACCAATGTCAGCGGGTTTATCAATGCAAATACAACTTGGGATTTATCAGGCTCACCATATATTGTTACCGGTAATGCACTTCTTTCTCATGGTTATACATTAACTATAAATCCAGGGGTGGTTATAAAATTTGATTCGGCGAAAGCTCTTCAAATTGACGGAACTTTAATTGCAATCGGTACTCCACAAAGCAGAATTACATTTACCTCCAATAAAGCTATACCGCAGGCTGGCGATTGGGCAAGCATTCATTTTGCTGATACTTGTATTGACGCAGCTTTTGATGTACAAGGAAATTATCTTTCAGGATGCATAATGAAATATTGTGATGTGCTTTACGGAGGAGGACTTGGTAACGGGGAAGTTTACATTGAAAGCTCCAATCCTTATTTTACAAATTGCAGAATAATGAATAGTGGTGCAGCAGGTATTTACAGTGATGGTTCAGCATATATATTTGATAGCAGTAGTGTAAAAAATTGCGTAGGTTATGGCATGAATATTAATGGTTATGATGAATTTTCCTGTGATTTTAATATTGAAAACGATTCCATTGAAAGTAATGCGAATGGTGGTATTTCTTTAACTTCAAAGTATATT
>CAIQBY010000346.1 GCA_903870175.1 uncultured Bacteroidota bacterium | reverse complement strand
GGTAAATCTGGGAAGGATAATTTTTGTTGCCCAAAATGCGAAAGTAAGGCAATTTGGACTGAGGATATTCTTAAAAGCGGAAAATTGACACATAAATGTAGTTAAAACCAACCGTGTGGAGACCAGCAACCACTAAAAAAAACGGGGCGACACCGAAAAGCCAAACGAGTAGGAAGCTAAAACAAATAATAATGAGCAATTTAATTTCAAAATATAATATTTCAGAAAAGGATTTATACTCACTGGGTATAGTAGAATCCAAGAAAAAAACCGTAGGATATTTAGAAAAAGAAAAGTTGAAAGCTGTTTCACTTAAAATTTTAAAACCATATAATGTAAAATTTATGGATTTAGGGGGCGTATTAAGTGAAATTAAAGAAGGAGGATTTGATAATAAATATTCGGTGAGTGTCCCACAAGAAGAAAAATCAGAGATAGAAAAAATGATACAAGAAAATAGCAACGTATCCAAATTCTATAAGGAATGGTGGTCTGGAAAAAGCAAAAAACAAAAATGGGTAATTGCTATTGCTGTTTTATTTACATTGGGTTTGATAGGAAACCTAACAGAAGACAAAAATAAAAATTCAAATTCAAATTCATCTAACAGTAATAGCAATAGTGCAAGTGAAGAGGTCTCAAAAAAAGCATATCGTGCAGGTTATAATGATGGACAGTTAAATTATGGCGACCCATCAGCGCCTTCATACCAATATTTTTTGGGAAATCATCCTGAAATTTCTGGTGCAGATGTTTATGTGTATAAGAGTGGCTATGATGATGCTGTGCTTGGCAAGTCTAAACAATATTAATAAAATGATTGTAACGCATTAGATAAATAATCTACTATGAACGGAATAGAATTTTATGAATTTCTGAGAAGGACTTATACTCAGAATGGACAACCCTTATATGGTAATTTCACATTTTGTGATTGGCTTTACAAACCAAGAAATGGGACATTTTCATTTAGGTTTAATATTATTAACAACAATCCAAAAGCAATTCCTCGGAACATTATTACTGCTGCTTGGGACGCAAATCAAGAAATTGACGACAATTGGATTGAAGATAATTTTGATTTGAGATTTCACGATGACTGTAGACTGCATTTGCTTAACTTTTTAATCAATGAATATGGACATTTAAGATAATAAAACCAGCCCATAACAGCACCTACAAGAAATTGGCGGTTCAGTGGTTAAATGAAGCTTTGTGCTTCGTATCAAGTTCAGTGGTGGCAGACAGTTTAGTGCTTCGAAATCGCCAACTTCTTGTAGCTGCAAAACGTTATCAGCAATTATACGACCGAACTTAACACGAACTAAATACAGAAATACAATGAAGAAACTAAACTACATTTTGACAATTATCGCATTGACAAGTTTGTACTCTTGCGAACCAACGGTTACGTTCACAGAACCACAACCACCCGACACAGACAACTTAACAAAGTTTCCAAACCGTTTACAAGGACAGTATGTAAGTCTTGCAGACAATTCAACTTTAATAGTTAGCGACAACCTTATTCAAAGGCTTTACGACTTTGACACCAAAATAAATGTTAAGCAACTTGACAGTAGTTACACAATATCGGGCGACACAGTAACGTATGTTAAAACGAAAGAAAAAAGAATTATGAAACGTGAAGGCGACACACTTTCAGAACACATACATTCTCTTGACACCTTGTTTCAAATAACCTTTGACAATGTATTAAGAAAGTTTAAAGGTTATTATTTCCTAAACACCAGACAGGACAAACAAAGTTGGGGAGTTAGAAAAGTTAGTATTTCAAAAGGACAACTAACAATAAGTAGTATTTCAACAAAACTTGACCTTGACAACTTGAAAGCAGTAACAGAAACGACACAGGACACGACAACACAATACAACTTTAAAGCAACTAAAAAACAGTTCAAAGAATTTATAAAGAATGACGGGTTTAGCGACAGTGAAACCTTTGTTAGACAGAAGAAATAACTGCTGATAACATAAGTAGCTGTTGCACAACCCTCAAAAAATAAAAGAATAAGAAAAAACAGACTTCCATAGAAGCGTTTTAAGAGAAGATGATTTTGTGAGTGTGGGATTTTGTATTTGAAATCACTCGCGTTATAAGCCCAATAAATGAGTTTGAGAGTGCTTGTTTCAATCCTTTTTTCGG
>CAIQBY010000345.1 GCA_903870175.1 uncultured Bacteroidota bacterium | reverse complement strand
GAATCAAAGCAGAATGGAATGTGTTCTGAAAAATTGGAGGCAAGAAACAAAATTCAGGACAATTGTGTTGCCTGCCACATGCCGAAATCAGGTTCTATAGATATTCCACATGTTACCGTTCATGATCATTATATTCGTAAACCAATAAAAAAAGAAGAAGTTGAAAAGGTCAAGGAATTTATAGGTTTGTATGCAGTTAATGAAAAGAATCCGAGTAACATTGTAAAAGCAAAAGCTTATATTCAACAGTATGATAAGTTTGAATACAATCCTGCTTACCTTGATTCTGCTAAGGTTTACCTATCTGACAAAACAGTAGAAGATGTAAAACGAAATTTTGGAATTCTCGTACACTTATATTTCATTAAAGAAGATTTTGCAAGGATTATTGGATATGTTAAACAGCTTGGCAAAGAAAATGTTCTTAGTAAATATTTGATAAATAAATCGTGGAGTAATGATAACGCATGGACATTATATCAAATAGGGGAGGCGTATTATAATACAGGTGATATATCAAATGCTTATACTTTCTATAAAAAGGCAGATGAACTTGCTCCCTTTAATCCTGAATTTAAAAACAAACTTGGAGCTTCTTTGATGGCACAAAACAAAGTAAACGAAGCAATTTCTATCTTTGAATCCATATTAAAGGAAGATTCTAAATTTGTACCAGCCATTAATAATTTAGGCTATGCCTATTTAGTTTCCGGAAATGCAAATAAAGCTGAAGAGTTATATAATCGTGCTTTAAAGTTTGACCCGGATTATGAATCATTATTGATGAATATAGCAGGGTTAAATATTTATAAAAAGAATTATAAAGCCGCAGTGGATATATTAAAACAAGTACTGAAAAAGAATCCTAAAAATGAACAGGCGTCAAAAGTACTTGTACAAGTAAATGGAATGAAAAAGTAATTTAGATGGCAAAAAAGAAAACATCTTTTTTTATAAAAGTATTAATTTCACTAGCAGTTATCTTATTACTGATAGCAACTGTTGGTGGCTACATTGCTTACAGAACAATTTATCAATCGAACATAAATCTAGGTGACAAAAAATCACAGTTCATATACATACATACAGGTTCTACATTTGAGGATGTTATTAAAATATTAGACGAAAATAATTACTTAAAAAACCGTTCCACATTTGAATGGTTAGCCGAAAAGAAGAAATACAAGAACAGTGTGAAGCCCGGGAAGTATCGTATTTTAGCTTCTATGAGTAATAATGCATTGATTAATCTATTGCGAGGAGGAATTCAGGAACCTGTTGAAATTAATTTTAATGGACTGCATACTGTTGACCAGCTGATGTCACGCGTTGGAAGAAGAATCGAAGCTGATTCCGCCTCACTTCTAAAAGCTATTCACGATAATAGTTACATGAAAAAATATGGGTTTAATGCTGATAATCCACAGGCTTTATTTATGCCCAATACTTATCAATTTTACTGGAATACTTCCGTTGATGAATTTATGGATAGAATGGCAAAGGAATATAAATCATTCTGGACTGAAGAGCGCAGAAAGAAAGCCAGACAAATTGGATATTCACAAACCGATGTTTCTGTATTAGCTTCTATTGTTCAGGGTGAGCAGTGTTGTGATAATGATGAAAAGAAAATAATTGCCGGACTTTATATAAATCGGTTGAAGAAAGACATGCCGTTACAATCGGACCCAACAGTTATTTATGCAATTGGGAATTTTAATATTCAACGGGTATCAAGTGAACAAACGCATTTCGACTCTCCGTATAATACTTATGAGAATAAGGGATTGCCGCCCGGACCTATTGGCTTTGCTCAGGAATCATCAATAGATGCTGTGCTTAATTATACTAAAAATGAATTTATTTATATGTGTGCCAAAGAGGATTTGTCCGGCAAACATTACTTCTCTAAAACGTATGAACAGCATCAGATTTACAGAAAGAAATACAGGGAAGCTTTAAATGCTCGTAATATTCATTGATGGATTTATTTATATTTGCACCCTTAAATAAAAAAATATGACGAAAATTAAATTTGGAACAGACGGATGGAGAGCAATCATTGCTAAAGATTTTACAGTTGACAATGTAGCCAGAGTATCAAGTGCAACAGCAGTTTGGGTAAAGAAGAATTTTGACAAACCATCAATTGTTGTTGGTCATGATTGCAGGTTTGCAGGAGAACTATTTGCTGAAACAACAGCAAAAGTATTGGCAAACGCAGGTATTAAAGTGTATCTTGCAAAGGATTTTGTTTCAACGCCGATGGTATCTCTTGGAACTAAAAACAAAGGTGCTTCGCTTGGAGTTATTATCACTGCATCTCACAATCCTCCTTCTTATAACGGGTTTAAGCTGAAAGGAAGTTTTGGTGGTCCTTTGTTGCCTGAACATGTGCAGGAAGTAGAAGATATTATTCCGGAAACTAATACTGTTGATGTAGAAAAACTTTCCACTGAAGATTTCGTAAAGGCTGGAATGATTGAATACATTGATTTGGAAACTATGTATGTTGATCATGTAGAAAAGAATTTCGACATGAATGCGATACGAAATACCAAAATGAATTTTGCTTATGATGCGATGTATGGCGCAGGACAGAATGTAATGCGCCGTATTTTGCCTGATATAACTTTCCTGCATTGTGATTATAATCCTGGTTTTGAAGGGCAGGCACCGGAACCTATTCATAAAAATTTAATTCCTTTTTCTACATTGATTTCTGAAAGCGGAGACATTGATTGCGGATTGGCAACTGATGGAGATGCTGACAGAATAGGACTTTATGATAGCAAAGGGAATTTTGTTGATTCGCATCACATCATTTTATTATTGATAAACTACATGGTTTCTCAAAAGAAAATGACTGGCAAAGTAGTCAACGCATTTTCAGTAACTCCTCGTGTGAAAAAGATGTGCGAACATTATGGTTTGGAGTATCAGGTGACTAAAATCGGGTTTAAATATATTGCGGCCATTATGATTAATGAAGATGTATTGCTTGGAGGAGAAGAGAGCGGTGGCATTGCTATTAAAGGACATATACCGGAACGTGATGGCATCTGGATGGGACTTACCATTTGGGAATACATGGTGAAATCAGGTAAAACACTTGATGAACTGATTCAGGAAGTTTATAAGATAGTTGGCGAATTTAAGTTTGAGCGCAGCGATATGCATTTAAAGGAAGAAGTGAAAGTAGCAATAGTTGAAAATTGCAAGAATAATAAATACACTTCTTTCGGACCATATAAAGTAGAGCGTGTGGAAACTGTCGATGGCTGGAAATACTTCTTTGGGAACGGTGAATGGATGATGATACGTGCTTCGGGTACTGAACCTGTTTTGCGTAATTATGCCGAAGCTGAAACTACTGAGAAAGCATTTGCAATATTAAAGGCAACTGAAAAAACTTTGCTTGGGTAAGATTTCACTTCAATAAACGATTTAATAAAGGTCGTATAAATAAAAAAACTCCGAACAAAATGTTCGGAGTTTTTATTTTTTAGTGCTAAATATTTTTAAGCAAACTTCTTTTCGAAAGCCTGCATCACTTCAACTAGTGCATTTACACTTTCCAAAGGAAGAGCATTATAAAGGGATGCACGATAACCTCCAACATCACGGTGGCCTCTCAAGCCACTTAAATTAGCTTCTTTGGTAAGCTTGTCAAATTCAGGTTCCAGTTCTGGTTTATGCATTATAAAGGTAACGTTCATATTCGAACGGTCTTCTTTTGCTGTAGTCCCTACAAACATAGAGTTTCTGTCAATCTCTGTATATAGTGTATCTGCTTTCTGCTGATTGATTTTTTCAATCCATGCCACGCCCCCATTGTCTTTTAACCATTTCATGGTAAGCATCGAAACATATATTGGGAAAACAGGAGGAGTATTGTACATACTTCCACCCTTTATCTGCACCTGATAATCAAGCATGGAAAGCATTTTGCGTCCTGTTTTTCCCAGTATCCTTTCATCAACTGCAACCATTGTTGTCCCTGCCGGTCCCATGTTTTTTTGTGCACCTGCATATATCAATGCAAAATCATTTCCGTCAACTACACGGCTGAAAATATCGCTGCTCATATCACAAACAAGGGGAACAGATGTTTTCGGGAAATTTTTTATCTGTGTTCCGTAAATGGTATTGTTGGATGTAAGATGCAAATAATCAAGCGTTGCAGGTATATCATATCCTTTAGGAATATAAGTATATTTTTTATCTTCTGAAGATGCTACCACCTGCGTGTTTCCAATCATCTTAGCTTCTTTAATAGCTTTGCTTGCCCACACTCCTGTATTTACATAACCGGCAGTTCCTTCTGTACGCAGTAAGTTATAAGGCACCATTGCAAACTGCAAACTTGCTCCTCCGCCAAGAAACAGCACTTTGTAATTATCATTTAAACCCAGCAAATCCTTTACTAACTGGCGGGATTCGTCCATTACCTTTTCAAAGTTTTTACTGCGGTGAGAAATCTCCAGTAAAGAGAGATTAAGATTATCAAAATTAATACAGGCTTCTGCCGCTTGTTTTAATACTTCAGCAGGCAATATTGCAGGGCCTGCACTAAAATTGTGAATTTTTGTCATTGATGATTATTTATTTTGTTTGTTATTTTTCAATTAATAAGGGCGCAAAACTAAGCATTATTTTTGTTTCTTCTTTTTTCTATCTTGCTTAAGAGTCCTGCTTTCCTTTTTATTAGATGTATCTGTTCTCGGGTCAATATATATTTTATCTTTTTCGTCTTTTTCGTTTATCGCATTCAAATCTATTCCATAATTCCATTTACCGCCTTTAAAACCAAACCCATCATAACTTCCATCATTACAATAATATTGATATTGCCCTTCGAGCTGAGGGGAATTAGGAGCAAGGTGATCAAAAACGATGGAATCTTTTTTGGTACTGAACCTTAACGACATATTGCAATTGGAAGAATATTCAAATATTATACGCTTTGGGTATTTTTTCTGCATACTGAATATATCTGCACCAAAACGCGGAGTACCATTGTTATCAAAAGTAAGGACATCAATTATTTTTTTTCGTGTTATTTTATCATTACCGTCCCAACCTAGCAAAGTGTAATACTTTTTAGCTTTTGTTTTCTTCAAAATGATTTTATAATACAACATTCCAAACCATTTTTTATTATCGGAAATATAATTGTCAGGATTCTTTGTTTCAGCAGATTTATCAATGAGCGGGTAGAGTTGAACTGATTCTATTCGTTGTTTTTTAAATATCCCACGTTTAATTACCTGCTCATATTTCTCCTGAATAAAACCATAATAAATTTGAGTTCCATCATTCTTAGGAACATTCCAGTTAATAATCCTGAATTTATTATCAGGGGAAACAAGTATGCTGATATACTTTAAAATGCTTAATGAATCAAAAGGGAAATTGATTGAGTTAGGCATATTTAAAGCTGTTTCGAAAGTAGCGAGTAATTGCTGATTCAGTTTTTCATTTACCGCATCTTTATTATCAGGCTTGAATAATTTACTGCAGATTGTTTTCAACGAATCCTGATAAAGGCTGAATGTTTTAGTGTCGCCTGTATTTATTTGGGCAACTACAGAAAGTGTAAGCAGGGAAATAAAAAGCAGTGTGGTATATTTCATTCTTAAAATAAAAACGCCATTCTAAGTGAAAAGAATGGCGTTTTGATATTTTGTGAACACAGATTAAGCGTGCAATGTTCCTTTTTTAGCTAAAAGATCTTCTTTCGATTCGCGCCAGTTTTCGTCATCTACACAGCAGTCAACCGGACAAACAGCAGCACATTGCGGCTCATCATGAAATCCTACACACTCAGTACATTTGTCGGAAACAATGTAGTATAAATCCATTGATACTGGGGTTTGTGCATCGTTTGCATCAGCGGACAATCCGCTTTTGCCGGTAAATGTACCGCTTACAGTTGTTCCATCAGCAAATCGCCACTCGTTTCCTCCTTCATAAATAGCATTGTTAGGACATTCCGGCTCGCAAGCCCCGCAATTGATGCACTCATCAGTTATTTTAATTGCCATAATTCTTATTAGTTTTTGTTAGTTTTGTAAAAATTTTGATGCAAATATACAAAAATGAATATAGACAGTAGAATAAAATCATTTGTTACACTTGGAAATTTCTTAAAACAGTTTTCAAAAGATGGTGTAAGGCAAAATGATAATGAGTTAAACGCTTTATTTTATATCGATTTTGAAGAATTAATAAAGAAAGTTAATATTTATAATCAATGGTTTGTAGAGGACAATGTAAGGATAGCGATTGCAGCCATTACCGATAGTTTAAATGAAGAAGATTTGGTGGAATGGATTTCGAAATATATTAATCAGTTATCCGTTAATAAAGAGCCGAAAAAAGTAGCTGTTATTATGGCTGGGAATATTCCAATAGTTGGGTTTCATGATATGCTTTGTGTGTTGTTATCAGGCAATAAATTTGTTGGCAAACTTTCTTCGGATGATAAATACCTGTTGCCATTTGTTGCTAAAGTATTAATTGCCATTGAACCGTCTTTTGCCGATTATATTGAGTTTACAGAAGGTCAGCTGAAAAATATGGATGCAGTAATTGCCACCGGAAGTAATAATTCGGCAAGGTATTTCGATTATTATTTTGGCAAGTATCCTCACATTATTCGCAAAAATAGAAATTCGGCGGCAGTGCTCACAGGTTCCGAAACTGCTGAAGAATTGAAGCTTCTGGCAAAAGATATTTTTTATTATTTCGGATTGGGATGCCGCAATGTTTCCAAACTTTTTGTGCCAAAAGGATATGTGTTTGATACTTTTTATGAATCGATGTTTCATTATAAAGAAATAGCCAATAATAATAAATACGCCAATAATTACGAATATAACCGCACGGTTTATTTAATGGCGGATACCCCGTCGTTGCTGGATAATAATTTTTTATTGCTCAAAGACGATGCAGGGTATTCGTCACCAATCGGTGTTTTGTTTTATGAATATTATGATGATTTGGAATTGCTCAATAAACGACTCGAGACTGACAAAGAACAGATTCAATGTATTGTTTCAAATTCATCAGCTATAAAAAATACAGTTGCTTTTGGTGATGCTCAATTTCCAGGTTTGTCTGATTATGCTGATGGTGTGGATACAATGAAATTTCTGACGGAGTTAATTTAAGGAGTTTAAAGTTTCAAAGTTTAAAGTTTCCTAATTGTAAATAAAAAAAAGCCTCGTATTGCTACGAGGCTTTTTCAAACTGTCAATTGTCATTGTCTTGTTTGTTTTTACATCACTACTATCGAAGCAGGGTCAGTAAAATCACTTTGTTCAGTGCCTTTGATAAGTGCAATCTGAAACCAGTACTGTTTTATGGAGGTAAGCCCAAGAACAGCAATTTTGCTTTTTGTAGAAGTAGCTATCGTAACCCATCCTTTAGGGTTAGTGATATCATCATTCTGCTGAAACAGATACATGCAGCCTTTTTTTCTTTTTCTGCGCACAATTACGCTTCCAGGTATCGGCCCTGCTTTCACAGAAATATCCTGTGTGTTTTTTACAGGATTTTTTTTCTGTTCTAAACCTGCTTTTGCAATGATGTCTGCACTTTGATCAGGGTTACTGATTGCTACTACATCTGCAAACAAAACTAAAATCATTAATTTTACTCGCAAATCAACAGCATCCAGATACATTTGCTGTGTATCAGACGGACTGCCTTTTTTTGCTATTCCTGAACTCGTGTTGAGAGCATCCCAGGCCTTCTGAGCGTCTACGATTAATGATGCTGCTGCGCCGAAATAGCCCGTTGCAAGCGTCATTTTGCCGATTATCGATTTCCCGTTTGTCAATAGCACAGGAATCGCCGACATTTTAGGTGTTTTTATTAACTTCATATTTTTATTTATGTATTATGGTTTCTTCTGTCTCTCCGCTGTGGGCAACATAGTGGAAACCTGATTAAAAACTTACGTTACCCGATTTTTTTCACTTTCCTGCCATTGCAGGAGCTCAGATAAGTTATTCCCATAGTACAATAAAATAAAAGTGTGATTCTTTTTCTATTTTATTTTTTGAATTTTCCTGTTCAAATTCTTTTTATTTTTTCTCCTTCTTTTTTAACTCGTTATTTACTCGACAATTGATGTTTTTTAATTTTTTCTGGCACCCTGAGCTTCGGTCATTGAGCTTGTCGAAATGTCGAAGGGCTAATTATTAATTCTTTTCTTTTCTACCTCACCCCCGGCCTCCCGAATTAAGGTCGGGACAGGCTCTCTCCTTGTCCTTCGACTCCGCTCAGGATGACAAGGAGAGGGGTGGCTATGTGTGACATACTATGTTTTAAAATCTGTGGCATACTATTTTATCCTTCGAAATCATTTCTATCACACTTTCAAGAAATCTTATTTCATTTGTATGGCATCTTTGTATCCTCGCTATTGTTTCGTCCATGTGATGGTTCAATGCGGAGATGCCTCGTTCAAACTTTTTTTGTTGCAATTCAAGTTCTTTATTCCTGATTCTTAAACTTGCCATTTCCCTGAACAGTGATGTGCCCGTTCTGTCTTTGTGTTTTTTTATTGTTCTTTTCATTTTATGTTGTTTTATATATTTTTTACCACAGATTCACAGATTAAAATTGATTCTTTTCTTTACGACCTCACCCCCGGCCTCCCGAATTAAGGTCGGGACAGGCTCTCTCCTTGTCCTTCGACATTTCGACAAGCTCAATGACCGAAGCTCAGGAGGATAAGGAGAGGGGTGACTATGTACGACATACTATGTTTTAAAATCTGTGAATTTCTGGCATTTTGTTTTCAATTGTTATCCGCACCTCCTTCAATTCGTAAATTCGTTTTATTAGTTATCCGCACCAAACCCCTATTCCTTTTATATATAGTATCACATCCAGGTAATGGTAAAAATCATTTCGTTCGGCAAGAAGATAATGGTGAGCATTTTTTCTTGATTCAAGGCGCGAACTTACTTCTCTGCTTTTTCCGGATTTTTTTAATCGTTTTGTTTTTTTCATGGCTTTAATTTTTTGTTTAAAATTTTTATTTTTTTTCTCTGAATTTTTACGCAAGTTAGGCAGGTTTTTCGCCGAAAATACATG
>CAIQBY010000344.1 GCA_903870175.1 uncultured Bacteroidota bacterium | reverse complement strand
GTAGTTTTCACACCTTCAATCACATATTCGCTCAATGCACGATGCATTTTAGCAATCGCCTCTTCTCTGGTTTGAGCCACAGTAATAAGTTTTGCCACCATGCTATCGTAATTTGGCGGAATAGTATATCCCGAATAAATATGCGAATCAATACGGACACCATGACCCCCGGGCGTATGCAAATTAGTAATCTTGCCCGGACAAGGACGGAAATTATTAAACGGATCTTCAGCATTAATACGACATTCTATTGCATGTAACTGAGGAAAATAATTCTTTCCGGAAATAGGAACTCCGGCAGCCACCAATATCTGCTCACGTATCAAGTCATAATTTATCACCTCTTCAGTAATCGGATGTTCCACCTGAATACGAGTATTCATTTCCATAAAATAAAACTTGCGGTTCTTGTCAACCAAAAATTCAACAGTACCTACACCTTCATATTTTACAGCCAATGCAGCTTTTATAGCAGCAGCGCCCATTGCATCACGCAGTTCATCCGTCATAAAAGGAGAAGGAGTTTCTTCAACTAATTTTTGATGACGACGTTGAATAGAACAATCTCTTTCTGACAAATGGCAAGCCTTTCCGTATTGGTCGCCCACAATTTGTATTTCAATATGTCGCGGTTCCTCAATATATTTTTCCATATACATCGCGCCATTGCCGAAAGCAGCTTCCGCTTCTTTAAATGCCGAATCATATAATACCTGCATTTCTTCTTCCTTCCAAACGATGCGCATACCGCGCCCACCGCCGCCTGCAGTAGCTTTTATTATCACAGGATAACCAACTTTTGGAGCCAATTCAATTGCCTGAGCAGCACTTTCCAATAATCCTTCAGAACCCGGTACACAAGGCACTCCTGCTGCAATCATCGTTGCTTTCGCGGAAGCTTTATCACCCATTTGATTAATCATTTCAGGTGAAGCACCAATAAATTTCACATTATGCTCCTGGCAAATACTTGAGAACTTTGCATTCTCCGAAAGGAAACCGTAACCCGGATGAATAGCATCAGAATTGGTAATTTCTGCTGCCGCAATAATACTTGGAATATTTAAATACGATTCCTTTGAAGGTGGAGGACCGATACAAACCGCTTCATCAGCGAACTTTACATGGAGAGAATCTTTATCAGCAGTAGAATAAACCGCCACTGTTTTAATCCCCATTTCCTTGCAAGTACGAATAATACGTAATGCTATCTCGCCTCTGTTTGCTATTAATATTTTCTTAAACATATTTTTTAAATTAGCTAATTAGCTAATCAGCCAATTAGCTAATTAACTTGGATCTACTAAAAACAAAGGCTGATCATACTCTACCGGAGTAGCATCATTTACCAATACTTTTACAATTTTACCTTTAATATCCGATTCTATTTCATTGAAAAGTTTCATAGCTTCAATGATACAAACATGTTTTCCTGGAGTTATTTCGTCTCCAACACTTACAAATGCAGGTTTATCAGGTGATGAAGAACGGTAGAATGTACCAATCATCGGCGATTTAATTGTAATATAGTTCGCATCCTCAGCAACCGCTTTCACTTCTGGCGCTTTCACTTCGGCAACCGGAGCAGCAACTGGTTGAACCGCAGGAGCAGCAACTTGCTGTACCACAGGAGCAGCCACAGTTTGAACAACTGTTTGTCCTTTGCCATTATTTGTTTTAATAATAATCTTAATGTCTTTGGTTTCCACCTCTACTTCACTAACACCAGATTTTGCTACAAACTTTATTAAGTCTTGAATTTCGTTCAGTTTCATCTTCTTTATTATTAAATTATTTATTAGTTCACTTGTTTATTTGTTCATTGGTTAATTAGTTTACTTGTTTATTAATTGTGTTTAGTTTTGACTAATAAACAAGTAAACTAATTAACTATCATAAGCCCATTTAACATACACAGCTCCCCATGTAAATCCTGCGCCAAATGTAGATATTATAAGGTTATCTCCTTTTTTCAATTGTTTTTCGTAATCCCACAGACAAAGAGGAATAGTTCCTGCCGTAGTATTACCGTATCGTTGAATATTCAACATTACTTTATCAGATGATAAACCCATTCTTTCAGCAGTAACATCAATTATACGTTTATTAGCCTGATGCGGAACTAACCATGCAACATCTTCAGCTGTAAGGTTATTATTCTTCATTATTGCTGCGGAAACATCAGCCATACCAACTACAGCTCTTTTGAATACCGGTTGTCCATCCTGAAAAACATAATGTTCACGGGCATCAACAGTTTCGTGAGAAGGCGGTTTTACCGAACCTCCAGCTTTTTGATGAAGGTATTTTCTTCCTGAGCCATCTACTCCAAGTATCGAATCAACAACACCATAACCTTCTGTATTTGGTTCTAATAACACTGCTCCTGCTCCATCACCAAAAATAATGCAAGTGGAACGGTCTGTATAATCAAGTATTGCAGACATTTTATCTCCGCCTACCACAATTACCTTTTTGTATTTTCCTGTTTCTATAAATTGAGAACCGGTAACCAATCCGAAAACAAAACCAGAACAAGCTGCCGAAAGGTCGTAACCCCATGCATTTGTTGCTCCTACTTTATCACAGATAACATTTGATGTGGAAGGGAATACATAATCCGGAGTAACAGTTCCTACAATAATCATATCTATTTCCAATGGAGAAATTCCTCTTTTTTGAAGCAACATTTCTATTGCTTTCACGCACATATCAGATGTGCCAAGTCCTTCACCCTTTAATATTCGTCGTTCCTTTATTCCTGTTCTACTTTCTATCCATTCTGAAGTTGTCGGAACTAACTTTTCTAATTCTGAATTAGTTAGAACATAATCAGGAACATATCCTGCAACAGCAGTAATAGCAGCGGTTATTTTTGTCATTATTGAAATACCTGTTTAATCTTTTCTGAGAGTTTTGCTTCTATAACTGTTTTGGTAAGTAAAATCATATTTTTTACTGCAAAATCAGTTGAAATTCCATGCCCGATCATTACTGTCGAATTAATTCCAAGTACAGGAGTTCCACCATATATCTCATAATTGAAACGCTCGAAATACTCGTCTTTAACACCTCTTCTTTGTAACAATTCGTAAAATGCTTCTTGTTGTTTCAGTACAATGTTACCGGTAAATCCTTCACAAACTATTACATCTGCTTTTTCATTAAAAACATCTCTGCCTTCAACATTGCCAATAAAATTAAAATCTTTTGAATCCTTCATTAAGGTAAATGCTTCCTTTGCTATAAGGTTACCTTTTTCAGGTTCTTCACCTATGTTAAGTAATCCAACTTTAGGGTTTTTTAATCCATATACATACTCTGAAAGTATAGAACCCAATACCCCAAATTGATATAGTACATCCGGTTTGCAGTCGGCATTAATACCTACATCAAGTATTAAACCTACACCTCCTGCTTCTTTTGGCAGCAAAGTAGTGATGCAAGGCCGGATAATTCCTGAAATCGTTTTTATACTCAGCATACATCCCACAAGCATTGCGCCGGTATTTCCGTTGCTTGCAAAGCCATCAATCTTTCCTTCTTTTAAAAGATGAAACCCAACTGCAATACTGGAGTTGGGTTTTTGAGTGAATGCTTTAGTTGGGTGTTCACCCATTCCTATTACCTCGGGTGCATCAACAATATCAAAATTATTCTCCTCGGCATTATGTTTCAAAAGTCCTTCCTTAATAAGGTTTTCATCCCCTATTAAAACAATTCGGACATCTTTCGGTAATTCTTTATAAGCAAGTGCTGCTCCCGAAATCGTTGCTTCGGGCGCATAATCTCCTCCCATAATATCTATACCTATCTTCATAAAAGAAAAAAGTTATTGGTTAATGGTTGATTGATTGTGTGCACAATCTTACTTCGATTTTAAGCGGAAACCTTTTTCTCAACTGCAAGTTTTCCTCTGTAATATCCGCACTCACCGCATACTCTGTGGTATAAAGTTGGTGCTCCGCAATTTGAGCAGGTTGACATTGTTGAAGCTACTGCTTTGTCCTGGCCTCTACGGCTATCTCTTCTCGATCTCGATAATTTTCGCTTTGGATGTGGCATTGTCTTTTATTTATTATTATTTATTTATTATTGTTTACTATCTACTTAAATCTTAATACTCCTTAATTCAATTTTATTTTCTTCAAATCGTTCCAACGCGGGTCGGTCGATTCCTTTTTTTCCTCTTTAGTTAAAAACTTTTCTACTTGTTTTAATATCTTTTTGTCGCAACTTGGCTTCCCTTTTTTATCCAGAGGATGTGTTCTTTTTATCGGCAATGATAAAGAAATGTATTCATATAAATATTGCGATAAATCCAATTGATGTTCATTTGCAGCAATAGTAATAATATCATCATCTTCATTACTATTGTCATTCCCGCCTATTTTCACTATCAGTTTGTAATTCCCTGTTATTGGCAAATCAAACTCGGTTGCACACAAGTCACAAATCATTTTCACTGTTCCTGAAATTTCAAACTGCAAAACCATCATTTGTGATTGTTTTAGCAAATTGAGCTTAACATTAATATTCCCTTGTTTTATTTCAGAATAATCAAGGTTATCAAAGAACTTATCGTTTACTAAAAACTCAAACTTATGTTCTCCCAAGCTTAAACTTACAAACTGAATAATGTATTCTTTTCGTGTTTGCATTATATTTAATTTTTTGAGAAAGACCGCAAAGGTAAAAAAATAAGCATTACCACAAAATTATTTTTCACTGCCGATAAAACCGCCCATAACTTATGCTTCAGTATTCTTAGCCTTTAGGTTAGGGAAGAAAACCAAATAACCTCAAACTCCCTTGAGCCCAAAAAGTCGTTAATACATAATATGATTTTATGGATAAATGCTTAAAAAAGTTCTCAAGCTATCTTCATTTTATACATTATTTGCAAAATCAGACAATTACAGTCAGCTAACCTTTGATTTTGGTTAACGAATGTTTGATTTTGATTCGCGAACCTTTGATTTTGGCCAGCGAACTTTTGATTTTAGTCAGCGAATGTTTGATTTTGGTTAGCCAATGTTTGGTTTTAACCAACTAATGTTTGATTTTAGTTAGCCAATGTTTGATTTTAATCAACTGACTTTTCATTTTGGTTTGCCAATCTTTCAGTAATTAACCCAGATTTAATCCAATAAAAAACCTTTAACAGATAAAAATTATCCGTTAAAGGCAAAGTATAAATTAAACTTGATTTCTAAACTAAGGCAAAGTATTATTCTCTTTTGCTTCCTTATTATATTTTACCTGCATGGTTAGCCATGTAAAGTATAAAACAACAATTATCAACCAAAAAAACAAATTCATTCCGAAACCAATATGTTTCATAAACTGAAATGTCCATTGGAAAAAATCTCCAATTCCGTAAAAAACATCTGTCATATTCATAGTAATACTTTTTTTATTGCGGTCAAAAATACAAATTTTATTTACATCACATACTTTATTTAAACTAATTTTAGCCCCTGAATGCTAATCCGATTTTTTAAAAACAATAACCCTTCCTTATTTGTCCTGCTCCCAATCTTCGCATTGGTATTATGGCTAATCAGTTTTATTGACCAGCCTCAATTTACTGAAACCAAAACCGCATTCCTCTACAATATAGTCCTAAAACCATTAAATGCAGTCCCTTATCTTAACACAATCTTTGCATTTCTTCTAATTATAGGCGAAGCCTTTCTGATAAATTTAATTGCAAATGAAAATGAAGTAATAACCAGGCGCACTTTTCTCCCTGCCCTCCTTTACATCGTCTTTATGAGTAATAATGAAGCAATGCTTACAGTTAATCCTTCAATGTTTGCAAACCTTTTCATCTTATTCAGTTTAAATAAACTCTTTACTTCCTTTAGAAAAAACACCGCCTTTTCAAACGCATTTGATGCAGGATTTTACCTCTCAATTGCCTCCTTCTTTTATTTCCCAAGCATCATTCTGTTCCCAATACTGATTGTTGGCCTCATAATATTCCGAACATTTAACTGGCGAGAATGGTCGATTTCATTTATAGGAATAATCACTCCATATTGTTTTGTTCTCACCTATTATTTATGGGCCAACCAACTGAAAACATTTTGGAACAATATCACATCCTATTTTGTATTACACGATACTCCCTCATTTAATTTTTCATCCTCATTTTATTTTATGGCAATTGTCATGGCAATAATCATATTGCTTTCCTTAGGTACAATAGTTCGTAATATCCGAAGCGCCTCACAAAAAACCAAAAAGAATTTAATATTTCTAAATTGGTTTTTCTTCTTTTCAATAATATCTTTTTCCATCGCACCCCAGTTAAGTTCACCCTGCTTTTCCATCCTGGCAATACCATTATCCATATTTACCGCTAATTATTTTTTGAATATGAAAAAGGAATTGTTAGGTGAATTACTGTTCCTGCTTTTTATCGCAACAATTTTAATCAATGATTTCTCAAAGTATTTTTAACTTTGCATCCTTTAAACAATCTAATTAACATTAAGAAATGAAATTCGGAGTAGTTATTTTCCCGGGATCCAATTGTGATCAAGACATGATTTACGCATTAAGAAACATAATGAAACAAGAAGTTGTAGAATTATGGCACAAGGATACTGATTTGAAAGGATGTGATTTTATTGTACTTCCCGGAGGATTTTCTTATGGAGATTATTTACGTTCAGGAGCCATAGCACGTTTTTCCCCCATTATGGAAAAAGTAATTGAATTTGCAAACAATGGAGGTTACGTATTGGGAGTTTGTAATGGCTTTCAAATTTTATGCGAAGCCGGATTAGTACCGGGAGCACTACTTCACAATAATGAACGAAAATTCATTTGTAAAAATGTCTACATCAAAGCACAATCGAATGATACTTTAGTTACTTCAAACATTCCAAAAGACAAAGCACTTAAAATTCCTATCGCCCATGGCGAAGGAAAATACTTTGCTGATACCGAAACATTAAAAAGAATGAACGATAACGGACAAATTCTTTTTCGCTATTGCGACGAGTCCGCTAACATCACCGATATTTCAAATCCTAATGGCGCCACAGAAAACATTGCAGGAGTCTGTAACGCAAACAAAAATGTTTTTGGAATGATGCCTCATCCAGAGCGTGCTGTCGATAATGAGTTATCAAACACAGATGGCAAATATATTTTTGAATCAATATTGAATCTCTTAAAAATATAATCCTAACTATCGTTAGCTTTAGTTAATTCATTATAAAAAGAAACCCCTCTTCTAAAATTAGAAGAGGGGTTTCTTTTTTTGATTAATCTTTACTGTTATTGTTTAATAACCCTTTGAGTGTACAGTACATTATTCTGACTATCCAATACTCTTACAAAGTAAATTCCATCCTTGTAATCTTCAATATTGGTTTTCATTGTACCTACACCGCTTGTCAATTCATGTTTCTCATGTTTCAACAGATTACCTAATACATCATATACTTCCACTACTAACTCATTGTCGATATCAGATGTTACCTCAATGGTAAATTCATTTGCAGTAGGATTAGGATATAATGCCGAGAACATATTGCCCGTTGTCTGAGTCATGGCATCCGGGCTTGCACATGATACTGCAAGACTAGCTCCTGCACTGGAACCACAAGTGTTTTGTGCACTTACTTTTACTGATCCAGTTGTTAACGTTCCTGCAATATTAGCATTAATTGTTGTCGATCCCTGACCTGAGACTATAGTCATTCCTGTTGGTGTCGTCCATGTATAACCGGTTGCTCCAGCAAGCGCTGCTATTGAATAGGTTGCTGTACCTGCAGCACACAATCCGGAGACTGGACCTGTAATCGCTCCC
>CAIQBY010000343.1 GCA_903870175.1 uncultured Bacteroidota bacterium | reverse complement strand
ATAAAATGGCATTTGAATTACCTAAATTACTATATGCATATAATGCATTAGAACCTAACATTGATGCACGTACAATGGAAATACACTATACGAAACATCATCAGGCTTATGTAACAAATCTTAACAACGCGATAGCAGGTACTGACGCCGAAAAGCTAAGCATTGAAGAAATCTGTAAAAACATTTCAAAGTATCCAACACCTGTCCGTAATAATGGTGGCGGTCATTTTAACCATTCTATGTTCTGGAATATAATGTCTCCAAATGCCGGTGGCGAACCTACCGGAGATTTGGCTGGTGCTATTAACAGTGCATTTGGCACGTTTGCTGATTTTAAAACACAGTTTTCGACAGCAGCTGCTACACGTTTTGGTTCAGGCTGGGCTTGGCTTTTGGTAAAAGATGGAAAGCTTGCTGTAAGTTCAACACCAAATCAGGACAATCCATTGATGGATGTAGCAGATGTAAAAGGTACACCGATATTAGGAATTGATGTTTGGGAACACGCATATTATCTGCATTATCAAAATAGAAGACCTGATTATATTGCCGCGTTTTGGAATGTAATTAACTGGAATGAAGTTGCAAAACGATTGAAAGAAGTGAAGTAATAATTCAACAATTTGATTTTAGGGGATGCTGTTAAGCATCCCCTTTTTACATACTTTTAATGTATAAATATTCCCTTCCGGTTTTTTTTTCTATACTATTTTTAATTAACTTCTTTCCTGGATCAGCAGAAGAAACGCATGTAATCAAAATAATTAATCTTTCAATTAAAGATTCTTCAATTATTAAATATGATACATTAAAGTTTCAGCTTACCTCACAAACAATAGATTCTATATTTGCAAATAAGTTATTATCAAAAAAAGAAATAAGGAAAAAGAAAGTGGTTTCAGCAATTTTCTCTTTCCCTTTCCCCTTCGGTTTTATGGGAGCGCACCGTGTTATGTTAGGTACTAAGCCATGGGTGCCGATTGTATATATGGCTACTTTTGGCGGATGTTTTGGATTGTTACCTGCGATAGATTTTGTTGTTCTTCTTTTCAGTAAAGATATAGAACAATATGAAAATAATCCGCGAATATTCATGTGGTTGAAATAATTATTGAATTGATAATTTTTAAATCAAAGAAAATATATCAAGCTAGATAAGGCAATGAAGATAGGTTTGTTTTTCGGTTCGTTTAATCCAATACATATTGGGCACATGGCAATAGCCAATTATATGCTGGAATATACTGATTTGGATAAAATTTGGTTTGTAGTTTCTCCGCAAAATCCGATGAAAAACAAACTGAGTTTATTGGATGAAAAGCAACGCCTTCATATGGTAAACATTGCTATTGGCGATAATAATAAATATAAGGCAAGTAATATAGAGTTCAAGCTTCCGAAGCCATCTTACACCATAAATACACTGATTCACCTGAATGAAAAATATCCTAATTATAAATTTGTATTAATAATGGGGGCCGATAATTTAAAAAGCTTTCATAAATGGAAAAACTACGAGGAAATATTAAAACATCATGAACTGTATGTGTATCCAAGGGTTAACAGTGATGGAGGAAGTTTGATGGGTAATGCAAAAGTGAAATACGTAAATGCACCAGTAATGGAAATATCCGCTACTGAAATAAGACAAGGTATAAAAGAGAAAAAAGACCTTCGTTACTTTTTGGGAAATGATGTATGGCAATATTTAAAATCAATGCACTTTTATGAAAAATAAATCAACCTGATTTATTTTCTTGCTATATTTGATAAAAATTTAATAATAAAATTAATAATTATGAGAATAAAACTGGGTGGTTTT
>CAIQBY010000342.1 GCA_903870175.1 uncultured Bacteroidota bacterium | reverse complement strand
TCTCTGGAAAAACACTCTTGTTTTTTGAAACAAACCACCTTTTTTTCTCGAAAAACTAATTAGGTTTTGAAATAAACTTTCTAGTTTTTGAAATAAACTAACTGGTTTTTGAAATAAACTACCTAGTTTTCTCTAAAAACTACCTAGTTTTCGGAATAAACTAACTGGTTTTCTTTAAAAGCTAATTAGTTTTTGGAATAAACTAACTGGTTTTTTTTAGAAATTAATTGGTATTATTCATATTCTAATTGGTTTTCCTTAATAAAAAACTGCTTTTTTTTGAAAACGAATTGGGTATTGGTGATTATAATTTGAAGTTTTATAATTTATCAACACATATTACTGCAAGTATTGTAATTCTTTGCAGCAGTAGGTCTTTCAGCAGTAAAGTTTCTAAGCATTTTAAAGTGGTTGTATGTTCGGGTAGAAAAAAATATTACTTGTTTATGATGCCTGATTATACTTATGTGATAGGGAAGTTATCAGATAAAAAATTAAATAGTAATCACGAAACTTCCCCTAATTAAAAGGCTGGCGGAATGCTGTAACTCAAAAAAGTGAATCAAGAAATGAACCAACTAAAATATTCCTTTCTTGCTTTTTTCATTATCTTGTTCGATATTCTTCTCGGTTTTGTTGGCTGATTTTCCTTTGTTGAATCGATAACTAACATTACACTTAATCTTTGTTTGAAAAAGGCTGCTCAACATATACAATCTGGAAGTCGTTCATTTTTGTGTCGAAAGAATTAGAAACTGTTTAAATTTATTCAAATAAAATACAGTATGACTATATTTAATCAATCGCACTCCTTCGACAAGCTAAGGATGACGACTGCACAGGGTCAGTCTGAGCTTGTCGAAGACTTTTGGATTTACTTAAAACAAAATAGTTGAATGGAATTTAAACAATTTCTTAATTTGGAAGAAAGAATGTAATGTAAGATGTATTAAATATTAGGTATATCGAAATTAATGTTGTTCCTTTGCGCAATAATATTAAAAAAAATAACAAAATGAATTTATTTGTAGGAGGATTATCCTGGAACACCACTGAGGAATTAGTAAAAGAGCACTTCGAAAAATATGGCGAAGTTGCTTCAGTAAAAATTATCATTGACAAACCATCAGGCCGCAGTAAAGGCTTCGGTTTTGTAGAAATGCCGAATGAGGAGGAAGCTAAAAAAGCAATTGAAGGATTAAACAGCACAGAAATGGATGGAAGAACCATTGGTGTAAACGTTGCAGAAGAAAGAAAACCTAAAGAAGGCGGCGGAGGCAGAAAAAGAGATTTCAAAAAACGCGATAATAACCGCGAAAATAATCGCTGGTAATACCAATTTAACTTATATTTATTAATAGCACGAATCTTAAGCGTCGAAAGATGTTTGGGCTTTCGTGCTATTTTATTTTATGAATTTCGAATCTGTTTTGATGGGCTATGTATTACTCCAAAAAGAGTTAATAAAATTAAAACAGAAACTATAACTGAAAAGAAGACCATAAACGAAAGCCTGAAAAACGTTAAAGATTGTGAGAGGAAATCGTTATTCAAAACTAAAAATATTAATAAAACAAATGTCAAAATAAAAAATAGAAGTTGGGATGCCGAGGAGTATGCAACAAGTTCATTAATTTTTGGTTTTCTATCTATTCTATTTTTCATTTTTTGTGGAATATTTTCAATTATAGCTATTATTCAAGGTTCGATAGCATTATGCCTTATGAGTGAGAACCCAAATGATGAAAGTTTCAAAGGGCGTGCAATTATCGGGATTGTCTTTGGGGTAATTAGTCTTTTATTATTTCTTATGGCATTATCTTTAATTTTTATGTCTTTAACTCCAGTTGTCTTTTGATGCTCCTAATTCGTAAAACGTTATTCTTTTGTTAACAGAAATTATACTGTAATAATTACACAATTATCGGACACTTTAAAAGTAAGCAATACCAGTAAATTTTTAAAATAAATAAAAAAAACACTTGTATATTAAAAATAATATATAACTTTGTGCCGCAAAGTACTTTTAATTTATTTCAAATGGATAATCAAAATGAGCAATTAGAAACCCTTTCAGAGATTCGTTCTTTAATGGAAAGGTCATCACGTTTTATTTCGTTAAGTGGTTTATCGGGTGTTTTTGCCGGAATATTTGCATTGTTGGGTGCAGTGGCTGCATATATTCATTTGAATCTCAACATCAGTTCCTCCCGTTATTATGAATATGCTACAAATGCAGATGGAGAATCGAACAAAGGTTTTTTTGTTTTCTTTTTTACTGATGCTATTATTGTGTTGGTCGCTTCTTTAGTTGCAGGAAGCATGTTAACAATGCGCAAAGCAAAAAGAAAAGGACTTCCGGTTTGGGATTCCACAGCTAAGCGTTTATTACTAAATCTGCTTATTCCATTAGCTACAGGTGGTTTATTCTGCCTTGTTCTTTTGTATCACCGTCAGGTAGGAATGATAGCACCTGCAACATTGATATTTTACGGTTTAGCTTTATTAAATGCAAGCAAATATACATTGAATGATATCAGGTATCTAGGGATACTCGAAATCATCATCGGATTAATTGCATCTGTATATATTGGTTATGGACTTTTGTTTTGGGCAGTTGGATTCGGAGTTTTACATATTGTATATGGCATAGTGATGTACAGTAAATATGAGAAATGAAAAACTATTTTGACGATTTAAATAAAGCATTTGAAAGCAGAGTAAGATTAGGCATCATGTCTGTTCTTATGGTGAATGATTCGGTTGATTTCGGAACACTTAAAGAGATGCTTAAAATTACTGACGGCAATCTTGCCAGTCATATTGCTGCTCTTGAAAAATTGGATTACGTGAAAGTGAACAAACAATTTGTAGTAAAAAACCTAACACATCTTATGAAGTAACAAAAGCTGGAAAAAAAGCTTTTAAAGATCATTTGGATGTGCTCGAAAAAATACTGAAGAACAGAGCATAATATTTTTTTATCATTTAACTTTGAAATACAAAGTACTTCTTAATATAAATATATAATCAAATGAAATCAATAACGGAACAACAACTTCGATTAAAAATAAAAAGATTGATACTCTTTTTTATTCTTTCTCTTATTATTATCGGCATCACTACATTTCCTATTGAAACTGAATTATCTGTTCTTATCGAATCTGTTAAAAATAAAGATGGATGGATAGGGGAGTGGCTCACCAAGGTGTTTTTGGCAATTAAGGAAACCAATATTAATTATCCATTTATGGCTTACGGTACTGACTGGCTGGCTTTCGCACATATTGTTATTGCAGTTGTTTTCTGGGGACCATTGAAAGACCCTGTAAAAAACAAATGGGTTATTCAATTCGGGCTGATTGCCTGCATCCTTATTTTTCCATTTGCATTTGTTTGTGGAACTATAAGACATATACCTTTCTACTGGCAACTTATAGATTGTTCATTTGGTGTAATTGGCTTATTGCCGCTATATATCTGTTACGAAAATATATTAAAACTCGAGAAAATAATTAATAATAAATAAACTTAAAACTAAAAAAATGAAAAAGAACGATTTGATTTTAACAGCAGCTGTTGCATTATACAGCTTTTTATTTTATTCACAAACAGCCGGAATTAATTATCTGCTGTTTAATATCGCATTAATACTATTTCTTGTTATTAAACACAAACAACTTTTGAGGAACAATAACTGGCGATTAGCTGCTGCCGGCAGTTTACTTTCATCTGCATCTGTTGGTTATTATGGCAATTCATTATCTGTAACAGCCGATGTGCTGTCGTTAAGTTTATTATCAGGAATATCATTTACCACAAAATCATCTGTTTTACTTTCAATCATTTTTTCTTTTTATTCATATTGTTCGGCACCTGCCTTTATGATCGTCGACTGGGTAGAGAAAAAGAAGGAAGAAACCACTGCTACTTCGAGTCCTGTTTTCAAAAAGGCAGTATTAATTGGTGTTCCATTATTAATTACACTGCTATTCTTTTTTATGTATCGAGCCTCCAATCCTTTATTCAATAATTTTTCTCAAAAGATAAACTTTGATTTTATTTCAGTCAACTGGATGTTTTTTACGCTTGGTGGTCTTGTTATCATGTATGGATTTTTCTATCACAGAAGAATAATGCTGTTGTCCGGTTTGGACGATAATGCAACAATGAATTTAATTCCTCAGAATAAAAATACATCAACAATATTAGGTAAAAAATTAAGCATAGACGATGAAATATTTTCCGGGGTTGTTTTATTTCTGTTACTGAATGGACTCCTCTTAATTGTTAATTTACTTGATTTTAATTTCATGTTTATCAGTGGCACTTTGCCTGTAGGAGTCACTTATTCAGAATTTGTACATCAGGGAACAGGGATGCTAATTACTTCTATTTTATTTGCTGTTGCCATCATTTTATTTTATTTCAGAGGCGACCTTAACTTTTATAAAAAGAGTAAAACAATAAAATATTTAGCTTATCTGTGGATTGTTCAAAATGCTGCAATGCTTATATCCACCGCATTGCGTAATGGAATGTATATTCATGAATATGGATTGACTTATAAAAGAATAGGTGTTTATATTTATTTGCTTCTTACATTAATCGGACTTACTAATACTTTTGTGAAAATACTGCAACACAAAACAAATAATTATTTATTTCGAATTAATGGCTGGCTTTTTTATACTATATTAATTTTATCATGTTGTTTCAACTGGGATGTTATTATCACAAATTTTAATATTAATGATGCAAAAAGACTCGAGAAAAATCATTTGCTCTCTCTGTCTGATTCTAATCTGCCTCAGTTGTTCCTGATTCAACAAGATACTACAACAGTTCATAAAGAATTTACATTAACAGAAAAAGATAATTTTGAAGAAGACGAAAACAGTTCATATCGCAATTATCAGTTTCGTAGTTTTGATGAACGATTGAGTTTTAAATTATATTGGTTTCTTCAACAAAGAAATTCTTTAACCTGGAAATCGTGGTATTACGAAAATACACGTATTCACAATGATTTAATAAATCTGAATAAAAAAGGGTTCATAACCAGACTTTGTTTTTCGAAAATGTATATGGAAAGTTTGAGTTCAATTAAGGAAATGAACAATATAAAAGAACTATATTTAAACTCCAATCATATACTAAATATTAAAGAACTTTCCTTTTTCCCAATGCTTATAAAGCTTGATTTAAGCGATAATAAATTGAATTATATAAGCGGAATCGAATCATTAACTCATCTTGAATATCTAAACTTGAGCAGAAATAATATAAGCGATTATTCGCCGTTATATAAGATGAAACAACTGAAAGAAATTCGGCTTGGGTATCCAACAACGCCAACTGAGGTTGAATTGTTACGAACAAACTTACCTTCCACTTTAATAATTACTGATTAAAATTGTGTTGAACAAAAATCTAATATTTTAAAATGAAACCACTCATAAAAATAATTATTTGGCTAACGATTTTCAGCATAGCCATGGGATTTATGGAAACTGCAGTTGTAATATATCTGCGTAAAATATATTATCCGCATGGCTTTCAATTTCCGTTGATTTCCGTTTCGCACGATTTAGCAATAGTAGAATTCCTACGTGAAGCCGCAACAATATTAATGCTTGCGGCCATAGGAATACTCACAGGAAAAAGTTCAGCTCAGAAATTTGCTTTTTTTATCTACAGTTTTGCAATTTGGGATTTGTTTTATTACATCTTCCTAAAGTTGCTAATCAATTGGCCTGAATCATTATTCACTTGGGATATATTGTTTTTAATTCCTGTTCCCTGGGTTGGTCCTGTATTAGCACCTTGTATCGTTTCCATCACTATGATTCTGTTTATGTACTTCATCATTTATTATCACGATAAAGGATTGAATACCGGAATAAAGTCAATAGAATGGATATTGTTTATCGGCGGAAGCATAATAATAATAATTTCCTTTATGCTCGACTATTTTAAATATATCAGCAATAATACAACAAAATCAATGTGGACTTTATCTGGCAACCAATCAATGTTTGGCGAAATTGCAACATACGTCCCGACACATTATAACTGGTGGATGTTCGCATGTGGTGAACTGATTATAGTTTCAGGAATATTAATTTATATTAAAAGAATAAAAAATGGTTGACAAAGCAATTAAAAAAGAAGAAGGATATTCGGTAACAAAAATGCTGGGTTTCACTTCACTGTTATGTATTTTATTACTTGCAGGAAGAATATATTTCACCACACGTTTTGCATTTACTTTTCTTGTCTGGAATTTATTTCTTGCATGGGTACCTTTATTCATTTCGAAAAGAATAATAATACTTGATAATCAAGGCAAATCAGGTGTGATAACAGGGTCATTGTTTTTTGTCTGGCTGCTTTTCTTTCCGAATGCGCCATATATTATCACTGATTTATTTCATTTAAGACCTGTGGCTGACGTACCTTTGTGGTTCGATTTGATATTGATAATTTCATTTGCATGGAATGCATTAATGATAGGATTTGTTTCTCTGCTCGAGATTCAAAGGTTTTTAAACCGCAAATTTTCAGAGCAGTTAAGCTGGTCGGTGATAATATCGGTGTTGATATTATGCGGATTTGGAGTATATTTAGGAAGGTATGAACGATGGAACACCTGGGATATTTTATTCAATACTGATTCGTTGTTTACAAGTGTTTTCAGTACTATACTTAACCCAGTTTCGCATCCCCGGACAATAGGAGTAACAGCAATGTTTTCTTCTTTTTTAATTGTAAGTTATGTTACTTTGTTTGTTTTAATAAAATCAAAAAAATATGGAAAGTAAAAAACCATTTTCAGTAAAAGCCCGCCTACAAAGCTTTGTATATGCATTTGCCGGACTGAAAACATTTTTCAGAAACGAGCACAATTCGTGGATTCATTTGTTTGCGGCTATTATCACTATCATTTGCGGAGTAGTAGTGCATTTAGATAAATATGAATGGTGCATTATTCTGTTTGCCATCGGGCTTGTGATAATGGCGGAAATATTCAATACTGCTATAGAAGCATTAACGGATATTGTTTCCCCAAACTTTAATCTTATTGCAAAGCGGGTAAAGGATATGAGCGCAGCAGCAGTATTGATAGCTGCGATAATGGCAGCGATTGCAGGTGCTATTGTTTTTATTCCAAAGATTATTGGTTTTGTAAACTAATAGATCTACCACAGATTCACAGATTAAGAATTAATTCTTTATGTGTGTTTTTTGAAATCTGAGAATCTTTGGCATTTATTGTGGTTTAGCATATACATTGAGGCTTTGTCTCGAGGTAATTTAATTATTAAAGAAGAAAAATAAAGTAATATCAATTTATATTGCAGATTTTTTTATTGCGGCAAGGTATATTTTTTTAATGCTGTTTTTCTCTTCCCTGTTGCATATTGCTTCTATGGCTGGCAAGAGTTCTTTATTGTGTTTGGTATTAAGTTTTAAAATCTCTCCCACGCAAATGCAGCACTCCATCTCACTACTGTTCCTTCGTGTTCGGTATTAACAAGCAGGTTTTTTATTGCCTCATTCAGTTTTCCGGAAAATAAATGAGCAGTATTGCCTAGTACTTTAGCACTTTCCCATTTTACTCTTGGAGCTTTTGCTTTCAAGGTCTCCGTTACAAATTGAAAACATTTATAATTTGGAGTTGAAGGATTTTGTTTAGTGGCATATTCCAAGGCTTCTATACATGTTGCTTTTGCAGGGTCTTTAGCCGTTTCTGCAAATTCAAGCAAATTATCTATGTTTATTTTACCTTCAATTAGCCAACTGCATAATGTTTCTATTTTTGCTGCCGGTTTTATTCCTTTATCGCTTAACAATTCTTCAATGATTTTCATATTGCAAAAGTAATGGATTATTTTAATTGTTTAAAAAAGGATTAAACATCAAATATATATGGAAGGATTGAACTACTTAATAATAGGCATTCCGAAATTAATGCGGGACAGGCTGAGTGAAGGCACATCGCGCCTGCCGACACACTCGGCATGGCGGGTTATACTTTCAATCCCGCAGTAAGCGCTAAGCTGAAGCGTTGAATTCCCGATGAAAAATTGGGACAAGTGGTGCGACTTGGCTTAGTGTTTAGTTGTTTTGCAAGCTTGGCTTACTTTTGTTGCCTGTAAGTAAAACTTACAATTTATATACACACTAAGCGCCTTCACACTTTCCTTCCCATCAGCTTAGCGCGTACTGGGTAATAGATAAACATGTTACGTAACTTTTGGAACCAGTTACATCATTCACAGATTTGAAAATAATACGGGTTTATAATTTTCAGAAAAAGATAACAGTTCTTATTCTTCCAGTATCCTTTTAAGAGCTTTCAGATACATTTTCATTTCCATATTGGTATATAAGTTTACAAGGAAAGTAGGCAAACTAAAACCAAGCCCATGTTTTACAATACCTATATCCACTTGATAACAGTATGTTATTTTGGATGAAGAATCATTAATTGCTTCTACTAACCGTGTGTTTTTCGACCAGAATTCATCCTTTATAACAGTTTCAATAATTACCGATTTGTAAGGTTGATATTCGATGCAAATATAATTCGAAAAAAAGTGAGGTATTTTACTCGATAGAAAAATGTCTTCTGTTATTAATGAGCCCTTTTCTATTTGATTCGTATTTATTGCTGTTTCATTAATTGGTTTACGCCAAAACTTATCGTTTCGGTAATTAGAAACATATTCGAATACTTGTTTCAACTCTTTTTTTATTATAATTGAACCTGTAATATCAATAATCCTGTCCATAATCTAAAATTTATAATTACACTTTCCCCAGTAAGCGCTAAGCTGAAGCGTTGAATTTCCGATAAAAAATCGGGACAAGTAGTGTGGATGGGCTTAGTGTTTAGTTGTTTTGTAAACTTGGCTTACATTTGTTGCCTGTAAGTAAAGCTTACAATTTATACACACACTAAGCGCCTTCATACTTTACTTCTCTTCAGCTTAGCGCGTACTGGGTTATTTCCGAAACGCTTTTTACTTTTCCGTTAGAATAATATTCTTTTGTCTTAATAGTTTTTACAACGGTGTTTTCGGTGTTAATTTGTGTCTGAACACAGCTAAGAAAAAAAGTTTTGCAATAAATAGTATTATTTGTATCTTCATTTAATATCTAATAATATTCGTTTGGTAATTACTTGTTTGAATCTTGTTCATAAACCAATGTATACTCAATACAATAGTACTAAATTATCCTTTACCATTTCGTCCAAATTACTTATAAATATATAGTACTTCTGCACTTCTCTCCAACTATCAATAATATATGTTACCAACTATTGTTGTATTAATCCGGTTTATGATTATACACAGTTTATTGAACAGACCCTAAAAAAAACAAATAGTTGGAATACCAAATGAAGTTGGAGGCGGGCAAAACCAAATGGAAAGGAGAAAAAGAATAATGGGAAGAGCACCCGGCGCAACGGGAAGAAGCACATTTCCGCACTATTGTTGTTTGATTACAAGTCAGTTAGTTTACATTCCAATTGCAGTAAACAAAGAATACTCAATAATTATTTGTTGAATTTCTCAACTTTTCATATTTTTTGGGTGGTACAGCTAACTAATGAAACGAATTTACTAATAGGAAAGTACGGATAGTACAAATATGATTTTCGTTGTCGGTAATTATGAAAGAGGCATAATATCAATTACTAAACCTGATAATTATTCTCGTCCTCATCGTTTTTTTACAAAAAGGATTATGTAATATGGTAATTCTTTGTATTTTTGGCAGATTTTATGAAACGAAAAGGATTTTTAGTCGCAATATTATTTTTCTCTTTTACCTTTTTAGGTGGCTCTGTAGCCCTACCTGTTGCTGAACAAAACACAATAACTTTTACTAAAAAGGAAGTTACAACAGGTTTGACGCATGGAGTAGTTGCTATAAAAAGAGATAAAGAATGGGTGAAGAAAACAGAAGTTTATCAGGCTCAGCCAAAGAAAAAGAAGAAGAAGAAGAAAAAAAAGAAGAAAAAGAAAAAGAAAAAGAAAAAGAAGAAGAAATAGTACTATATAATTTTCGGGTGCATCAGTTGTTATAAATCAACAACCAATGCACCCGAATCATTTACCGAATAATATTCCTGATTTAATATCATGCATTCCTCTTTCCACTTTTTAAGATGATACAGTGAATTGGACGAATCGAACACTACCACTTTAGTTTTATATATTTTCAGCAAGCTCTCCATTTTTAGTGTTGGGTTTTTCGAAACTATCAAATAACTTATCTGTATAGGTTCTATAGTTAATTTACCCATAAGTTTCAGCTCGGGTTTATTGGTGATTATTACTATCCTGAGATTATAAAAGAGAATATAATTAGAACGTATCATCAAATTATTATTATCAATATCACTGCTTATTATTTTTGTTTTGTTTATTCCTTTATCCCACCAGTTGTGCTTTATATGATACAGCAACCCATCGGCATCTTTTGCAAATACTGTATCGGTGAGTAATACATTGCTCTTTGCACTTATAAAATCAAGTGCAGATACCTTTGGAATATTATAAACGATAAATCTTTTCTGATGATATTCATTGTATTGTCTGACAGTGAAGGAACTGAGCAGGACAAGTGCGGATGATGCCGCAACTATCAGAAATCCTTTTTGTTTCTTTACCAAAAAGCCTGTAATCATAATCAGCAATATATATATGATACAGGTTTCGAACGCTGTGATGGAAATGCCCTGTACTAATGAATGCGGCAACTTTTCAATAAATTTTAAAAATGAATTGAGGAAGCCGATACCGGCACCGAAAGCAAGAGCTAAATATTTGGCAGCTACAGATATTTTGGCGAAGGCAATCAACGAAATACCTGCATACATTATTAACGTATAAAGCGGAATGACAATAATATTTGATAATAGAAAGTAGTTGGGGAACTGATGAAAATAATGCAGGCCAAGCGGGAAAGTGGCTATCTGAGCAGCAAGGGCAACACAGGTAAGTTCCCATATTTTATCCAATAATCTGTAATCGGATTCAAACAGTTCCTTGATTTTTGGCTGCAGGTATACAATCCCGATAACGGCGAGATAGGAAAGTTGAAATCCTGCTTCCATAAGTAGATAAGGATTAATGATGAGCAGCAGAAATGCAGATGCTGCCAAAGTATTATATATATTACTGTTCCGGTTGAAAGATTTTGCAACGATAATAAAACTGAACATAGTGGCGGCACGAAGTACAGATGGCGCCAGGCCTGTAAGCATTGCATAAAACCATACTAAAGATATTAATACTATTGCCTTTAAGATGTTTCCATATTTTATTCTTTCGAAGAAAAACAATAACCAATTCAGCACAAAATATATAATACCTACATGCAATCCTGCTACTATCAATACATGTATGGCGCCAGTGCTTGCATAGGATTGTATAATATCAGCATCCAGCTTGTCTTTGTACCCCAATAATATTGCTGCTCCAACAGCAAGTTCGTTGCCCTGTAAATGATTATCGACAAGTATTTTTAAAAGATTGTTCTGCACTTCATTTGCATATTTATAAATATACCAACCATTGTTTGTTCCTGTGTTTATCCATTCTCCGCTCTTAACAAAGGTTTGATGATATACATTATGATATGATAAAAATGTTTTGTAATCAAATTCGCCGGGATTCTGTGACGGAGGAACTTCCTTAAAACTTGTTATCATCATTACTTCATCACCATATTTCAGTTTTAATGATTCAGCATTTTTGCTGATATAAACCATTGCCTTGCCTCTTGTATATTTCCATTCATTGCCCTGCTTCAAAGCAATAATCTCCATTACAGCTTTCACGGTTTTTCCTTTTTCAATGTAAGGGTCGGTAAGCCTTGCTATTACAGTTTGAGTACTGTCGGTATATTTTGAAAAATGATTTACTGCAAATCGTTCTGTTTTGGATATGGTAAGTTGATACGCAGAAATGAAGAATGTAAAAACAATCAGTGAACCTGAAATCCATTTTCTTTTATAGGAGAAATTAAGCTTTGGAAACAGAGTGATTAATGCAATTAATGTAAAAAGAAAATAGGTGAGATAATTGAGAAACCGATACTGGGCAGGAAAATAAATAGCTGTGACAATGCCCGCGATAAAAGGAATTATCAAACGTATCAGCGGAAATTGTGCCCATAAGTTCAAGAACTTGTTTTTAATTATTGGCTAAAGTAATCATTTGGATTGGTTTAATCTTGATTATATTATTTACCTTTATTGAAATTAAAAGACAAGGAAGAATGCAATTGACGAAGGAAGAATTAAAAGAGTTTCTGGAAGAAAAATATGATACTTATAATCGAATCGGGTTTATTGAATCTGATCCTATTTCGATTCCTCATCAGTTTACAAAGAAGGAAGATATAGAAATTGCAGCTTTCCTTGCCGCCACAATTGCATGGGGACAGCGTGTTACCATTATTAATAACGCAAATAAACTGATGGGATTGATGGATAATAGTCCGCATGAATTTCTTATTAATGCAAAACCGAAGGACTTTGCTCGTTTCGATAAATTTGTACACAGAACATTTAATAAGGAGGATGCTGTATTTTTTATGAAATCGTTACAGAACATATATAAAAAGCATGGAGGGTTAGAAAAAGCCTTTATTAATGTAGCTTCCGGTAAAGGGAAATTGATGGACTGCGAGCAGGCAATAAGTAATTTTAGAACCATTTTCTTTTCCATTCCTCATCCTTCGCGGACTACAAAACATGTTTCCAATCCTTCTGAAAATTCTTCTTCGAAGCGGTTATGTATGTATCTGCGTTGGATGGTTCGCAAGGATAATCGGAAAGTGGATTTTGGAATATGGAACAATAAGCAGTTCGATTCTTCTATGCTAATGTGTCCGCTGGATGTGCATTCGGGCAATGTTGCCCGCAAATTAGGCTTGCTGTACAGAACACAAAATGACTGGAAAGCGGTAACAGAACTAACCAATAATCTGAAACAATTTGATGCGAAAGATCCTGTTAAATATGATTTTGCTTTATTTGGATTAGGTGTTTTCGAGAAGTTTTGAGTTGGTGATGGGCAAAAACGCTAAAGTATTGATTAGGTGAAGTATTTTTTCAATCGGCATCGGTTGAGAATGCAATCTTACGTGTTGAGAATGCGATCTTACGTGTTGAGAATGCAATCTTACGTGTTGAGAATGCAATCTTACGTGTTGAGAATGCAATCTTACGTGTTGAGAATGCGATCTTACGTGTTGAGAATGCAATCTTACGTGTTGGGAATGCGATCTTACGTGTTGGGAATGCAATCTTACGTGTAAGGGAGTAGAACTTAACGGATAAGTTTATGCCTTACTGATTTCTGTTTAAGCTAAATTAATCAGTAATAATAATCTTTTTTGTAGAAATAAGCTTGGAATCGCTGTTGGAAATAAGCTGAATAAAGTAAATTCCGCTTTTCAGCGCACCTCTTTCTATATTACTTTGTTTGCCAACGATTGTAGTTTTCATTATTTCTCGACCTAAAACATCCGTTAGTGTTAATGTGAAATTATTCTTTTCAGAAGTAATTAAAATAGAGGTTTCAGATGAAAATGGATTAGGATAAATGGAAACGTTAGTATTATTATTTTTAGAAGGGATACCTGTTATAACAACGTTGTCAAGATGGTAATAATAATGTATGGTATCTGAATTAACCCAGTTATTACCGTTCCATGTCTGGTCTTTCACGCTTATTTCATTGTTTTGAGCATCATATCCGTAGAAAGAACGTGTATTATTAACCCATGAAGAAGTGGTATCCCAAGTTTGATTTAATATGCT
>CAIQBY010000341.1 GCA_903870175.1 uncultured Bacteroidota bacterium | reverse complement strand
GATAATCTCCCGAATTAAGAAAATAACAATATTCACCGGTAGATTTAGCAATACCTTTATTAAGCGCATCATAAATCCCATTGTCTTTTTCAGAAACCCAATAAGTAATTTTGTTTGAATATTTATTAATGATATCAATACTTCCGTCAGTAGAGCCACCATCAATTACAATATATTCGAAGTCGGTAAATGACTGTGAAAACAAACTCTGAATAGTTTTTTCGAGACCGCTTTTATTATTATAATTTATGGTGATTACAGATAATTTAGGCATCATTAAAATTTGTTCATCACTTCAATTACTTTCAAAATATCTTGTTCGGTATGGAAATAGGATATCGGTAAACTTAAAGTTGTCTGATGAATTAAATCGGCAATTGGGCTGGGCTGAGTATCCAGAATGCCTTTCATTGCCACTTGTTTATTGGGAGCCACAGGATAATGAATATCCGTTCGTATATCATTCTTCAATAAATATTCTTTCAACTCATCACGTTTTTCATGACGAATATTAAAAATATGATACACATCAAAATAATCAGGATGCACCACAGGCTTTATAAAATCAGCCTTTAAGTGTTTTAAATAAATAGTAGCAAGCGTTCTTTTATGTTCGTTTATTTTATCCAGCGACTTTAGTTTAACAGAAAGAAATGCAGCCTGCACTTCATCAAGTCGTGAATTAAATCCTACTACTTCATTATAATATTTTACTTTCGAACCATAATTACGCAATGCTTTAATACTTTCTGCCAAACTATTATCATTAGTTGTAACAGCACCTGCATCAGCAATTGCGCCTAAATTTTTTGTCGGATAAAAACTAAATGCATTAATATCCCCGAAGTTTCCTGCTCTTACATTTTTATATTTTGCTCCATGCGCCTGCGCACAATCTTCAATAACTTTCAGATTATGTTTCTTGGCAATGGCATCTATAGCATCCATTTCACAAACCTTTCCATATAAATGCACAACCATAATTGCACATGTTTGGGAAGTTATTTTCTCCTCTATTTTCTTTGCATCAATATTATAAGTAGCAATATCCGGCTCCACCAATACAGGCACCAATCCATTATGAACAATAGAAAGTATAGTAGCTATATATGTATTGGAAGGAACAATTACTTCACTTCCTTTTTCAAAATTAAAAGCACGCAAAGCTAAAATCAATGCATCCAGACCATTTGCAACTCCAATACAATGTTTTGTTCCGCAATAATCAGCAAATTCATTTTCAAAAGCCTGAACCTTTTTACCCAAAATATACCAGCCACTTTCAAGCGTTTCCTTAAATGCATGCTCAAATTCTTTAAAGAAAGGTTGATTTAATTTACCAAGATTTTCGTATTCAATCATCACTAATATTGTTCGTATATATAATCATTTGCATCAAAATATTCCGATGCAAACACCATTAAAATAGCATCTTCTGTAAAGTTATACATTGTGTGCCAGTCCTGCGGCTCAATAATAAGGCACTTGTTAGGTTGATTCAATTCAAATACATCTTCCTTCTGCCCGTCATTATTGTAAATCGTACAGCTTCCTTTTATACAAATAGCTGCCTGTCGGGTTTTATGATGTCTATGTCCTCCACGCTTCGAATCATCGACTCCATAAATATAAAATACCCTCTTTATATCAAATGGAATCACCTTTTCAATGACTGTCAAATTTCCTCTTTTATCTGTAAATGTTTTTAAATCTATTATGTGAGCCATCAATTATTTTTTCTGTTGTCTAAATTAATCATTTTTAAAATCGCTGAGGTTGTAAAAATAATGATGGGCAATTCTATACTTTAAATTCCTCCCAAATATATTTTTAATCGACGCTTTCAAATCCTTCAGATAATAATAAACAATAGTGCCTGCATTAATTGGTTTCATTGGTGATTTACCATATGTACCATTAGGGTTAAATGAATTATCTGAACTGTTAATGAATTCTCGTTTCTTATTTATCAACTTTACATAAGGAAAATAAAAATACTTTTTTACATCTTCACTTATTGTATAACCCGCCAAGGAAATACTTACAACAGG
This sequence comes from uncultured Bacteroidota bacterium, assembly GCA_903870175.1. Classification (GTDB taxonomy): domain Bacteria; phylum Bacteroidota; class Bacteroidia; order 2-12-FULL-35-15; family 2-12-FULL-35-15; genus 2-12-FULL-35-15. Next base: position 1,955 of record CAIQBY010000341.1, on the reverse strand, counting down.
TTCATCAAAAAATTTAACCTGATGAAAATGATAAAACACAACATCAAACTTTTCACCGGTAGCTATTTCTGTTCCTTTCAATTTATTATTACTGGTACTAAATGAATACTGAGCCACATTCCAGGGAGCAATGCCTCCGCCCAAATGCTGCAACTCATGCACTCCTTCAAAGCGTGTAGTCCAGTCATCCAAATATTTCTGATCCCCGAATTTGCCATCTTCATGTCGCGCATAACACCAATCCAGACAAGCTTCACGCCACCAATTCAACACTTTCATTCCTCTTTCATCATTCTTAAAAGTAACAAACTGCACACAGTATTTCCCACTGGTAGCTGATTGTTCATGCTCTTTTGAATAACGATGCTCTGTAATTAATACAGAATCATTTCCCATTTCCTCTATCAATACTTTTGGATTGGAATAAAACAATAAATCTGCATCTATATAAGTACAATTACTTAATTGAAATTTCTTTATGGAATATAATATTGTTGAAGCAGTACAAGTCCAGCAATACTCGGCTGCAGACCGTGTTGGTTTCACTTTCAATAATTCTTCATCTTCAAATTCATTTAAAGAAATTACTGTTAAGTGCTCCAGTTTCTGCGAAGTCAAATATTTATATGTTACATCATCAAATGCGAAAATGTATAAATGGAAATCATCGCAGTTCTTCAACAATGAGTCGTACATCACCATCCCACGAGATAAATAAGAAGAATTAAATAAAGTACAGAAGTTGATTTTCATTTTATTTATTACTTCTTAATTTCCTAACAGTGTTTACTACAAAGCGCGGTGTTACTCTCTTAGCAATGCTTTTCAAAAAATGTTCCTGTTTCTGATGTGTTCTTTTAAAAGTCAATTTATCCTCATCATACGCTATTTCAATTTTCTTTGGATGCTTAATTTCTGAAATTGAATGTGCTTTTACATTTGAAAATACTTCATTCAATAATGTGGTATGTGTTGCATCTTCTCTGAAACCAACATTAGAAACCAGATTTGTATATGGCGTTATCACTACCCCTTTGTTTGCACAAATACAATACACCCATTGATAATCCCACGTATCAATGTTCTTCTCCAAAGCAGTATCAAAACATTTTACCCAATATTCCTTTTCATCAGCTGTTTTAAAAACATCTTTCAAAAAATCTTTCTTGCGCATTTCACCAAAGTTTTTCATCTCCGGATCATACAGTTCCCAAGCCCTTCTCCACGTTGCCCAGCCCCATATTTCAATATAATGACTGAAATAATAACTATCCGTTATATTCGTTTTATGTTGATTGAAATAATTACTTCCTATGTGCATCACCTTCTGGTTATCCCTGTATTTCTCAAGAAGCTCACCGCAGAAATTAAAGAAACTCTGGTGCGGAACACAATCATCTTCAAGTATTATTCCTTCTTCCACATTATCAAAGAACCACGAAATAGCGCCACTCACTGCATATTTACAGCCTAAATTCTTTTCTCTGAACAAAGTTTTTACTTCACAATCCCAATCTATATTATCAACAACTATTTTTCTTGTCTCTTCACATTTTTCTTTCTCTCCTGCTTTATGTTCGCGTGCGCCGTCAGCAGCTATAAATAGTTGCTTCGGTTTCGCTTTTCGTATCTCTGCAAATACCTGTTGAGTAACATCAGGTCGGTTGAAAATCATAAATAAAACAGGTGTCTTCAGCATTATCTTTCTATTTTATTTGGGCGCTTTAATAAATGAATAAATCTTCCTTTTATTTAATCTATAATCCAACCCTAATAATCGCAATGGTAAATTCAAAGCACCTTTCTTCTCCACATCTTTATACTTTTTATTAAACGATGCAGCTTGTTTATTTATATTAACACCTTTATAAGTGCCTGTTGCCAGTGTTTCCGCAACATAGTATTTATACGGTATACCGAATGTTTTAAAATAATGACCATAAATCAATGCAGGT
>CAIQBY010000340.1 GCA_903870175.1 uncultured Bacteroidota bacterium | reverse complement strand
TTGTTCCTTGCATCTTTCTTCTTTATTTTGATGCTGCAAAGATTTTTATTTTTAATTCATCATTTTAATTGCTTTGCATTATTTTATTAGATAGTTTTACACAGTTGCGCAACAAGCACGTAAGCTTCATGAATTTTACCTCCTTTCTTTTTTTTAGTAATAATTAAATGGTTCAAAGGTATGCAATAATTTCGGATAAAACAATACGTGATTCACTGATTTTTATCTTAGTGATTCCCTACTTTTTGCAGTTAACTACAAAAATATATCGGTTAATTTTTTATTACCCTTTTTGAACACAACAAACTAAAGACATCTTTTTGGATAAAACAATTAGCAAATTACTGATTTTATCTCAGTAAATTACTGATTTTTTGTTCTCAGCAATTTACTGAGACCTCTCAGTGATTCACTGATTTTTACGGTTAACTTTTAAAATATGTCGGTTAATTATTTTTCTCCTCTTTGAACACAACAAAGGAAAGGCGTCTCTTTTAATAAAACAATAGGTGATTCCCTGATTTTTCATCTAGGGGAATCACCTAGTAGTATAGGTGATTCCCCTAGATGAGTTTAGGAGATTCCCCTAGTTTTTGCAGTGAAATACAATAATGTGTCGGTAAGCAATAAATTTACCGCTTAATTAAAATAACAACCGTTCACCTGCCAAATACCTACCGTTCGCAGGATTTGGAATTCTTTGTATCTTTTGTGCAGTATCTTCGTTATATAATAACAATATAAAAAATAAATGCCATGACAAAATATGATGTAATAGAAGGAAGAGCAGCTGACGGTAATTTTAAATGTATCCGCTATATGGATATTGTATTTATAACAGCAGGCGCCAATGGAATAAGGATAATGGTTGGTAAAATTGTTTACACACATCCCTGTTCGCTGGACGATTTTATGTTTCATACACTGTCGCTTGGTTTGTTCTGCAGAGCACATTATAAATATATTGCCAACATGGACAGGATAGACGGCTATGGCAAAACAACACTTGAACTGATAATGGACAATGAAAGCAGAATAAGTTTTTCGCCGGAAGGGCTGAAAGCGTACTTATTGCTGAAAAAACCATCAAATATTGTTAAGGTTATTAAAACAAAAATAAAAATTAAACTCATAAAACCTATACTCAAAATAGTAAAGAGTATTAAGAAGCGGAAGAAAAAATAATTCTGATTCCTGCTTCTTCTTCCTGCTGAACACTTCATATCTACAGTGTTTCAGCAACTACTTCCAATTAAGTTTCCGAAAGCTTAAATTATCTACAGTAGAAATTACCCTATCCGGCGTAATAAATCCCAAACGGGCGTAAATGTGTTATCACCCCTTAAATCATATCTAACTTTACAAACAAAAAAGCAATAAAATTAAAAATGATTTATCATGAAAAACTGGGGAAACAATAAAGAAGAAAAAGGAACAAAGACCATTAATGAAAAAAGAAGTGCTATAATAGATGCTTGTGGTTTTAAGGTGAAACCAATTATTAAACCGCGAAAGAAATATGACAGAAGAGATTGGATGCGGAAGGCAATACAGAAATATGGAAGGACTTTAGTTTTATTGTTTGTAATAAATACAAATTGTGATGCTTTTTTTTGTGATTTTATGGAGCGCGGTCAAACGTTGTTAGTATCTAATCAAACGTTGTTAGTATCTGACCAAACGTTGTTAGTATCTAACCAAACGTTGTTAGCATTTAACCAAACGTTGTTAGTATCTAATCAAACGTTGTCAGTATCTAACCAAACGTTGTTAGCATTTAACCAAACGTTGTTAGCATCTAACCAAACGTTGTTAGTATCTAATCAAACGTTGTTAGTATTTAACCAAACGTTGTCAGTATCTAATCAAACGTTGTTAGTATCTAACCAAACGTTGTTAGCATTTAACCAAACGTTGTTAGTATCTAACCAAACGTTGTTAGTATTGCATAAGGTTACACCGAGCCTAAAACTTACTGATTGTTATTTGAAAATGAGTGGTTTAATAAAACTGCCGATTTGTTTTACAGAGGAATATTGTTTAATAAGCAGTATTATATCACAACGATTCAGGCTGCCATTGCCGGATGTATAAGTTAGTTATGAGTTATGAGTTATGAGTTAAAAGTTATGAGTGATTGTTGGAAATCTTAAATGCCGAAGGCAAATCATAATTGAAAATCAAATAGGAAAAATCAGTTTTTAATTCTAAAAAATCATAACAATCAGCGTTCCAATCCAACAAAAAATGTGTTTAATTACTTAATAAATAATAAAAATGAAATATATATCAATAGGAGGAATCCTGACTCGCGAAGAGCGTAAAGCTTTAATGAAAAGCAAAGACGGAATGAAAAAATTGAAGAACAATCAATTTTTTATGATACTTGTAATTACCGGTTCGGTAAAAGTAATACAGGGCAAATTAGGATTTGGAAAAGGACTAAGAGAGGATGATTTTCTGATTAATGCACAGGCAATATTCGATGCGCTTAATAACAATGTAAGTGGGTTTTATACTCCGCCATATCCCGGTATGAAAGATTTGGAGAATTTTATCGCAGCATTTACACAGGCAATCAAAAATAGTAAATCAAGATTATTGGATTCGGCAGCACAGAAAAAATCTGCAAAATCGGATCTTTATGGCAGTTTGAAAGATGCACTTGCTTTTGTAAATAATCTTGCATGGACTCAACCTTCCAATGGTGCAGCTATTATAACAGGAGCCAAGATGGTGGAGAAAGGTGCCAACACAAATAAAAAACAGGGTTTTGTTGTCAGACAAGGAAAAGCTACAGGCGAAGCATTATTAATAGCTGTAGCATTAATGTTGGATGGGAAATATCTGAAAGCAACTTACTTTTGGCAATACAGTCTTGATGGTGGTGTTACATGGATTGATTTACCTACAACTACCAAGGCTAATACCATGATTGCAGGTATGACTGCCGGTGTGCCTGCCAAGTTCCGTAAACGTACCAGTTCTACTAAAACTGGATTAAGTAAATGGTGCACTGCCATTGATTTTACAGTGCAGTAATCAATTTAGTTTGCAAGTTTAAAGTTAATAAGTTTGTAAGTTGCCGAACTGTGTAACTTTGAACTGATTAAAAAAAGCTTCGTAGAAATACGGAGCTTTTTTTAGATTTAAAAATGAACAGGTACTAGAGAAAATGTCAGCATATAAAGTTTGAAAAATCGATTATAGCTCCTGTAAAAACAAGTGTTGCTTATTCGCCGAACGCCATAAAGTGCCGATGATTGTCAGTAATAAATCAGAAAAAAGTTAAGAATAAACCTGAAAAAGCAGTCGCTTAAAACTTAATTGATATGCCTCCCATAAAATTAATGCCCGCCTGTGGGAAATAATAATTCTCGGTTATCGGTTTCCCGTCAAACGCATACGAATAGGTATAACCATTGGATTCGTAAAGTGCATTGAAAATATTATTTATCGAAAGGGTAAAGCCCAGTTCATGAATAATTTTGGTTTTTATAGTATAGTTTATTCTTAAATTATTCACAAAATAAGCATTCAGTTTCCTCGATTCGTTACTCGTATTATCAAGATACTGTTCGCTTACATATTTACTGATAAAACTGAACTTCAGATGCGGAAAAGGCTCATAGGCAAAGGTACTGGCAGCAATAAAATCGGGAGAAAAAGCAATGTTAGTGGTTCCATAATAAGTATTTTGACGTTGCCCAATCCAATGATACATATCATCATATTCATCCATGTATTCCACAAAATTCTCTACCTTATTCTGGCTCAATGTAGCGTTGGCAGTCCATGTCAACTGCTTGAAAATCTTAACACCAAACTCTCCTTCGAAGCCCTGCCTATAGCTGTCAGGCACATTTGCATTAATATATGCGCCAACATCATTAATCTGCCCTGTTAATACAAGCTGGTTTTTATACTGCATGGCATAATAATTCAAGCTCCAGTACATCTTCTTTAATTTATGCCGGTACCCGAATTCAATATCTCTCAAATGTTCCGGTTTCGGGCGGCTTTCAGGAGTACTCTGTGTATAATCATCCCGGCCCGGCTCCTTGTTTCCAATGCCATAGAAAGCATATAAAGTAATTTTATCATTGATATTATAATTGATGCCATACTTCGGATTAAAGAACGAAAGCACCACTGATTGCTGGGTATTCACCAGTGCTGAATTATATCCAAGGAAAGAATAATCAATGGTACGGTACTGCAAATCGGCATAAATATTAATCTTTTCAGCAATAATATAATTAGCTTTCATATACATATTGAAGTCTGTTTTGTTGGCTGCATCATCATAATAATTTTTATCAATGGCACTGTTGCTCGAATACTGCGCCCAGATAACCTGCCCGTAATGCAAGCCATAATAGTCGTTCCAGGCTCCGCCCAACGTAGCCGAGAATTTTTTATTTGTATTGTAATTCAAAGAAAATGTGGTACCATAGAAGTTATTATCAAGCCAAAGTCTGCGGATGAGATTGGTATTTGTAATTGTATCAGTACCGTTAATCACATTGTTCAAGCCATAACTGCCGAGTGCATCATTCTTGCGGTACTCTTCATAATATCCTTTGCCTTTGGTAAAATGCAGTGCTACATTGGCATTCCAATGACGGCTGAACTCATGCGAAAATAATAACTGATAATAATTCTGAACATAATGGTCGACCTGATTGCTGTAAGTAAACTGATTATATGTTCTGCTGCCTGAGTTCAGCAGGTTTGCAGCATCTTCGGCATCCAATCCGTTCCTGTTTATATAATCATTCATCCCCTGAACGTCACCATTCAAGCGCGATTCGGGAACACCGTTCCATGCCTGGTAAGTCTGTTCGTATCCTGTGAAAGTAATAAACTTGAGAATCGTTTTCTTTCCATAATAACCTGCGGATAAATAATATGATTTCAAATCCGATGAAGCCCTGTCAATAAAGCCGCTGGAAGTAATGTCAGACAGCCGCGCATCCACAGTAAACTTATCACTGATAAGTCCGGAGCCAACATTAACAGTATTCTTGAAGGTATTGAAAGAGCCGCAGGAAGAATTATATTCACCGTAAGGCTTGGCATTCAGTTTGGTAGTTTCAATATTCAGACTACCGCCAAAAGCACCGGCACCATTGGTTGATGTTCCCACCCCACGCTGTATCTGAATGTTATCAATGCTCGAAGCAATGTCCGGCAAGTCAACCCAGTACATTCCCTGGTCTTCCGCATCATTAATCGGCACTCCGTTGATGGTAACATTTACTCGTGTGGCATCCGAGCCGCGAATACGAATACCCGTATAACCAACACCTGCACCTGCATCGGAGGTAGTAACTATCGAAGTCTGCTGATTTAAAAGATAGGGAAGGTCCTGCCCGATGTTCTGCTCTGCTATTTCTTCCTTACTCACATTATTAAATGCAGTAGCAGATTTATCATCCACACGAGTAGAAGAAACAATTATTTCATCCATCAATACAGTATTTTCTGCAAGTTCAATAACAATGGATTTATTTTTCAAAAGTTCAACAGTATCAGTTTGTTTTTGAAAACCAATAAAAGAAACATGCATAATATAAGTGCCTTTTTTAAGATTTTCAAATTCAAAATCTCCATCCTCATTTGTTTGAGTAGCAATAAAAGTATTATCGATGCTTATGGTTGCGCCCGGAATATATTCTTTCGAATCCTTTACTTTCACTTTTCCTGAAAGTGTAAACTGAGGGAAAGCCGCGAAAGGCAATACCATCAACAAAGCCGCAGCAATAATTTTCTGATTAAACATTTGTATAAATTTATTTTGTTAAACCTACAGCAATTAAAGGAGTTGATTGCCGTCATTAATTTAACTTACCTTCCCTACGCAGGCATTACCCTGATCAGGTGCATAAACAGTTGCTTTCGGTGCACTTGTTTATTGGGTATAATCTCAGTCTGTATATTATTTTAAAGTTGTTGCTTTACATTTAATACAGACACCCCTTATTAAGATATGTTCTTTAAAGTTTTAAATCGACTTTTAAAAACATGTTGCAAAAGTAATAATAAAACATCAGGCAGCTAAATGAAAATATATTTATAATGCACTTTAGGTATTAACTTTTATTTGAGAAATAAAAAAAGCTAAACCTCTAATCTTTTGCCTTAATTTTTATTTATCAAATCGCATTAATTTTTAATTTTTGAGTATTAATTATTCAACAATTTTAAAACACATCCTTATATTTTTCTTTCCCATACCTCGTTGTTTGATATTGTAATTGTTTATACTACAAATCGTTTATCATAAAGTATTACAATGTTTTCAATCCAAAGCATTACATCACAATCATTCTTTCAACGATTGTGCACCTTTGGGAGTCAGACTAATTTTGTGGCGTAATAATTCTATAAAAAAACAAACAATGAAAAAAAATCCAACAAGTGTACAAATCATGGGTGCAGGCATCCAGTGTATCGGGGAAACAAATTCAGCGAGTACCTGTAATCAGGAAAAGTCGTTTTTAGCAAAACTTTTAACTTTCATTACATTAGTGCTTCTATGTACAAATGTATTTGCGCAAACCACATGGGTTGGCGGCACCAGCAGTGATTGGTTCACATCCGCCAACTGGAGTTCGGGAGTTCCTACTTCAAGTACTAATGTAAGTATTTCTTCCGGAGCATCGCACATGCCTTCAATAACGGCAAGCGGAGCAGTATGTAAAAACCTAACGCTTAACAGCGGAGCTACTCTGTCAATGAATGGCTGGGGAGTATTGGATATTTCAGGAAACTGGATCAATTCTGGTACGTTTGTTTCAGGCGGCGGATTTATTACATTTGATGGGAGCCTTGCTCAAAGCATCAGTGGAGCCACTACCTTTGATAACTTATATATAAGTAATTCCGCAGGAATTTCTTTAAACGATAATATTACAGTTAAATCAACTTTAAATTTTGAAAATGGAAATATAAATACAAGTAGTAATATAGTTACAATTGATACGAATGGCGTGGCAATGCCGACAAATGGTTTTGTGGATGGAAACCTGAAACAATATGTTCCTTCCGGTTTTGGTATTTCTATCTGGTTCACAGTTGGTTCAGGTGCAGATTTTACCCCGTTGGATATGAATTTTGATAACATTTCACATGCCGGTTATTTAACTGTAAGCACTATTGAAACAGATCATCCTTATATTGGAACAAGTGCTTTCAATGATACTTTAACAGTTAATCGTTATTGGCATGTAACAAACTCCGGTGTTACTTTTGACCAGTATACTGCCGAATTGGAATATGAAACCAATGATCAGGATAGAAGTTTTAATGATTCTACTGCACAGATTATGTTATACTCAGGCGGCAAGTGGAATTACTTTCCAAATGGAGCAAATACTGGTGGATTTCAATCCACTTCTTATATTAATTTAATCGGAGATATTGCAATTGGTAATATAAGTGCACAGCAAAAAATATATTATATAACACCTGTTTATGGTGCGCAGGCACAAACTCTTAATCTTATTGTATATGGGTCAGGATTTAACAGCAACACTCCTTCTTTGGATTTCGGTACCGGTATAACTACTAATAGTGTCACTGTCAGTTCAGACACAATTGCAATTGCAAATATTACAATTTCTTCAACGGCAACTTTAGGCACAAGAACAGTAGTAATCAGTTGCGGTAATCTAAGCGGTTCTGATAATTTCACTGTGAATACTCCACTTCCAACAGCAGGTTTTTCAGCCAATACCGTTTTAATCAACTGTAATGTTGACAATTCAGTAACTTTTACAAATTCTTCTTCAAATGCCGATTCATATTATTGGGACTTTGGCATAGGAGCAAGCCCATCAATTGGAACTACTGCCGGTCCGTTCACAGTATATTATTCTAATTCCGGATTAAAAACAATAAAACTAATCGCTTCTAAAAATGGAGAGAACGATACTATTATAAGAACTAATTATATTCAGGTAAACTCCACAAGCCCAGCAACACCGGATTCTATTGCTGGTCCTCGTAATGTATGTTCTTTACTAGGAACCAACCAGACATATACATGCTCTGCAGTTGCCGGTTCAACAAGTTATAACTGGTCAGTTCCAAGCGGAACTACTTTGGTTTCGGGTCAGGGAACAACAAGTATCACACTAAATATTCCTTCAACAGGATTTACATTAGGAAATTTATCTGTATCTGCTGTTAATGGATGCGGAGCAAGTACTCAAAACACGACTGGATTATCTATTTACCTGCCAACACCTGCTGCAATTTCAGGACCTTCCGCTGTTTGCGGGCTTCAAACATCAACATATTCCATTGCTTCTATCACTGGAGCCGGTTCATATAATTGGGTAGTGCCTGCAAACACCACAATTCTTTCAGGTCAGGGAACAACTTCTATCTCGTTATCTTTTGCCAATCCATATTTAACTGATAGCATTATGGTGCAGGCAATTTCTTCATGCAGCAATAGTTCTTATCAATCAATTGTTGCAACTAAACCAACTCCTGCAATTCCAAATCCTATATATGGACCAACAGATGTTTGTTCTAATGTAAGCACAGCAACATCTGCAACATATTATATTACTGCTGTAATTGGAGCTGACTCATATAACTGGACAGCTCCTGCTAATTCTACTATTCTATCAGGACAGGGAACCACATCAATTTCTGTAATGTTTGGAGGAACCTTTTCTACAGGGAATGTATCTGTACAATCAGTTACCGCATGTGCAAGCAGCGCTTTTGAGAACTTAACAGTAACCAAAACATTAACACTGACTCCTGGAACAATTTCAGGGCCCACAAATATTTGTAGCAACATCAGTACATCGTCTCCTGCTACTTTTAGTATTGCATCAGTTGCTAATGCTGACTCATATTACTGGACAGTTCCAACTAACGCTTCAATTCTATCCGGGCAGGGAACAACTTCTATTTCAGTGTCTTTTACTGGTGCATATACCACAGGAGCCGTTGCAGTACAATCTGTTAGAAGTTGTGGAAGCAGCACTTTCAGAACTTTAACCGTTACCAAGGTAATTCCTGCAGTCCCTGGAGTAATAACAGGCATAACCAATGTTTGTTCCAATGTATCTACATCCACTCCTGCTACTTATTCTATATCCTCGGTTACTGCTGCCGATTCATATAACTGGACTATTCCCGCAAATGCAACTATTTTATCAGGGCAGGGAACAACTTCTATTTCGGTTTTATTTTCCAATACATATTCAACAGGAAATGTTTCGGTACAAAGCGTGGTAGCCTGTGGAGGCAGTGCTTTTAAAAATTTAGCAGTTACAAAAGTTGTTGCTGCTACACCAGGAGTAATTTCTGGATCAACTATAAATCTTTGCCCATCCACCAATTATACTTATTCAATAGCATCGATTTCCACAGCAACATCATATAACTGGGCTGTTCCAACAGGTGCGTCAATTATTTCCGGTCAGGGAACAACAAGTATTACTATTAATTACCTAAGTTCATTTGTAACTGGAACTATTACAGTTCAATCTTTAAATGAATGCTCTTCAAGTGCATTAAAAACACTTGTTGTTTCAAAAGCTCCACCTATGCCTGGAATTATCACAGGGTTAACAAATATTTGTACTAATGTAAGCACTTCAACCCCTGCAACATATTCAATTGCTGCAGTTACAGGCGCAGATTCTTACAACTGGACTGTTCCTGCTAATGCAACAATTCTTTCAGGGCAAGGAACAACATCAATTTCAGTTAGTTTCAATAGTTCTTACACTACCGGAAATATTGCTGTTCAATCCGTTGTTTTATGTGGCAGCAGTACATTTAAAACATTAGCAGTTACGAAAGTTATTTCGCCAACACCGGGTACTATCAGCGGAACAACAAATGTATGTACTAATATCAGTACTTCAACTCCTGCAAGCTACAGTATTGCAGCAGTAACAGGTGCTGACTCATACAACTGGACAGTTCCTGCAAATGCCACCTTACTTTCAGGACAAGGCACAACTTCAATTTCAGTGTCCTTCTCCAGTTCTTTTACAACAGGTAGTATTTCTGTTCAATCTGTTGTAAGTTGTGGTGCCAGTGCATTCAAATCATTAATTGTTACCAAGGTTTTAGCGGCTACTCCTGGCGCAATTTCAGGAACTGTTTTGAATCTATGTCCTTCTACCGATTATGTTTATTCCATTAGTTCGGTTTCTTCAGCAACATCATATAATTGGAATGTACCTGCAGGGGCCACAATTATTTCAGGACAAGGTACAACAAGTATTACTGTAAATTATTTAAGTACTTTCGTAAGCGGTACTATTTCTGTTCAATCTTTAAATGACTGCTCAACCAGTGGTTTTAGAACACTTATAGTTGCTAAAGCAGCACCAACACCCGGAATGATTACAGGCTCGACAAACATTTGCTCAGATGCAAGTTCATCAACTCCAGTTGCATATTCTATATCGGCAGTTACAGGTGCAACTTCTTATAACTGGACAGTACCGGCTAATGCTTCAATTGTTTTAGGTCAGGGAACTACTTCTATTTCAGTATTATTTAGCGGTTTATATACTACAGGCAATATAGCTGTTCAATCATTAGTAACATGCGGAAATAGTAGTTTTAGAACGTTAGCAGTAACTAAGAAAATTCCAGTTGTTCCTTCCACAATTACAGGTTCGACAAATATTTGTTCTATTGCAGGGACATCTACACCTGCTACTTATAGTATTGCAGCAGTTACAGGGGCAGATTCATATAACTGGACCGTTCCTGCTAATGCATCTATTATTTCCGGTCAAGGCACAACATCAATTTCTGTTACATTTGCCAGTGGCTATACATCGGGTAATGTTTCTGTTCAATCTGTTGTAGCTTGTGGCAGTAGTGCATTCAAATCTTTAGCCGTAAGTAAGAAAATACCTGTTGCTCCTTCTGTAATAACAGGTTCTACAAATGTCTGTTCAATAATGGGAAGCCCAACACCTGGAATGTATAGTATTCCATCAGTAACAGATGCTGTTTCTTACAATTGGACTATTCCAGCAAATACAATTTTATTGTCAGGACAAGGTACAACTTCCATTAATGTGGCTTTTGAAAGTAATTATACTTCCGGTAATATAGCCGTTCAAACTATTGGCGCATGCGGAAATAGCGCTTTCAAAACTTTGGCAATTAGCAAAACTCCCATTATAGCAGGCTCGATAACAGGCAATACCAGCATATGCAGCGATATTACTTTAGGCAATCCGATTGGCTATTCCGTTGCACCCGTAAATGGAGCCACAACTTATAATTGGACAGTACCTGTTGGTGCAACAATTACTTCCGGAGCAGGAACAAATAGTATTTCAGTAGTTTTTGCCCAAAATACTATTACAGGTTCGAAAGTAAAAGTTGCTGCTGCAAACACCTGTGCTTCCAGTGCAACTCTTTCGCTTAGTTTAACTACTTGTCACAGCCCAAATTCAATCCAAAATCTACCTGAAAGTAGCACTAATTCTATTTCAGATTTATATCCTAATCCATCTGTTGATTTCTTTAATGTGGATATCAATACTGATTCTGACAAAGAAATGTTAATTGAAATTTTTGATATAACCGGCAATAAAATTACGGAACAAAAACACTCCTTAACTTCCGGTGGCAATACAATTAAAACTGATTTTGACAAATATAGCACAGGAATATATTTTGTTAAACTAACTGACCTTTCAAATAATTATGTTGAAACAAAAAAGATAATAAAGCATCCATAGTTTTAATTCTGATTTAGAAACAGAATTTAATGGTTGAATTAAAAGAAAAGCCCTTCAAATTTTATTTGAAGGGCTTTTCTTTTCAGATATGTTACGGTTGTGGTCGCGAAGGGATTCAAACCCCTAGCCTTCTGATCCGTAGTCAGACGCTCTATTCAGTTGAGCTACGCAACCATTTTGCTTTTTAAAACGCTGTAAAGGTAATCAAAAGATTTTATAATCAAAACCAACAGCTTATTT
>CAIQBY010000339.1 GCA_903870175.1 uncultured Bacteroidota bacterium | reverse complement strand
TTGCCTTTTGTAAGTTCACTTTAGATGATAACATCTGGAATTATGAAATTGTTCAGGCGGAAACGATTAATTATACAGATGTTTGGAAACAAAAATTATTGTCACTAGAATCTACTAATGCTCTCGATTTTCAGCAGGCCAACGTCGACTATGGTTTTTTCCTTGGGCAAAGAGTTTCCGACTTTATTATTAAAAATAACATAAAGGCCGATTTTGTTTCTTCTCACGGCCATACTATTTTTCATCAGCCGGAAAATAAACTTACTGTTCAGATTGGGGCTGGCAGCGCGATTGCTTCCCGCTGCAGACTTTCTGTTGTATCTGATTTTCGCTCACTGGATGTTGCTTTAGGCGGACAAGGCGCGCCATTAGTGCCAATTGGCGATAAATTATTATTTGCTGATTATAATTTCTGTTTAAATCTTGGTGGATTTTCAAATGTATCTTATGAATATAATAACAAGCGAATAGCATTCGATATTTGTCCGGTAAATATTGTGCTGAATGCACTTTGCAATAGAATCGGTAAACTTTATGATGAAGGAGGAGAACTTGCAAAAGATGGAATGTTGAGTCATTATTTATTAAACGAACTTAATCAATTGGCATATTATAAACAGACGGCAAACCTACCTAAATCATTGGGAAAAGAATGGGTATTAAAAAATATTTATCCTCTTTTGAATCAATATGAATTAGATGAAAAAGATTTGTTACGAACTTTTTGTGAGCACATAGCTATTCAAATTTCAAAAGCTTTAAATGCTCAACCAAAAGGAAAAATACTGATAACCGGAGGAGGTGCGTATAATTCTTTTTTAATTGATTGTATTAAAAACAATACTTCTCATCGGTTGATTATTCCGGATAAAAAAATAATTGAATACAAGGAAGCGCTGATATTTGCTTTCCTTGGTGTGTTAAGAATGCGGAATGAAATTAATTGTTTGAAAAGTGTAACAGGTGCAAGTATGGATAGTTGCGGAGGAAGTATTTATCATTTCCAGTAGATACAATTATTGTATCAAGGATAAATAAAATTCATTTTAGGAAAATGAATTTTATTGCAACACTGCAGCTAAAAGCAGTATTAATTAAAAATCTTCTGAGTAAAAATCTTCATCTTCGTCATCATCAAAGTGGCTGTCAAGTTTGACATCATCCTCCATTCGGAAATCCTCTTCATCATCATCAAGGTTATGTTTCCATCCCTTTTTTTCTTTTTCCTTAAGAGGTTTAAGCTTAGTCGGTTTTCTTAATTCGTCCGAATCCTTCGCTTTTTCAGTGCCTTTTTTAGCGGCAACTTTTTTTGAATTGTTTAGTTTTTTCATTTGTAATGAAATTTGTTTTTCAAACTAAATGTTATTTTTAAAAGATTAATAATACAAATTTCTAAAAAATTATAACTCAAAACAAAATTATTTTACAAAAAAATAGTTGAAATTTTCAATATACCTTTGCGACCAATCATTTTTTTACATCTAAAAACAAATAAATACAATGATAATACAGGAAATATTTCACCGGACATTTTTAGGAAACACGCTTGAGTCATACTGTTGGTTTGTCGGGATTATATTGACAGGCTTGCTTTTCAAGAAGCTATTATCAAAGCTGCTTGCATTATTTGTTTTTAAGTTTCTTCAAAAGTATTCGAAAGGAGTTGGGTATGAACGTCTTTTATTCCTGTTGAAAAAACCGCTTGGCCTCCTTATTTTACTGATTTCATTTTATCTGGCATTTGACAGAATTACTTTCCCGACTGAATGGAATTTAGTTACTATTGAACATTTTGGGCTTCGGCTTATCTTATTTCGGTTGTTCCAAATATTTATGGTAGTAAGTATTACCTGGATTATATTGCGTGTAATTGATTTTCTTGCTTTGGTACTTTCGCACAGAGCAGCCGGAACAGCATCAAAGACAGATGACCAAATAATTCCTTTTGTAAAGGATGCGGCAAAAGTTATTGTAAGTATCTTTTCATTATTCTTTATTCTCGGTGCTGTATTCGAGTTGAATGTAGCATCGCTTATTGCCGGTTTAGGAATCGGAGGATTGGCGGTAGCACTTGCTGCAAAGGAATCTCTGGAAAATTTATTGGGTTCGTTTACCATCTTTTTAGACAAACCATTTACTGTTGGCGATTTAATAAAAGTAGGTACTTTGGAAGGAACAGTAGAAAAAATAGGTTTCAGAAGTACGCGTATTCGCACTGCCGAGAAAAGTTATGTAACAGTACCCAACAAAAAAATGGTGGATAGCGAACTTGATAATTTATCAATGCGGATGCAGCGCGTAGTAAAATTCAATATGGCATTATCTTACGGAACTAAAACTGCACAGGTGAAAAATATAATAACGGATATTCAAATTTATCTGGAGAATAATCCTGTGATTGTTAAAAATGAAACACTAATCAAACTATTTAATTTCAGTGAAAGCGGCATAAACATAATGATTTCCTATACTGTGGATACTATGGAATATAAATTTCTGCTTAATATTCGTGAAGAAATAAATTTTAAAATTATGGAGATTGTAGAAAAATACGAAAGTGGTTTTGCCCATACAACCATTGATATGCTTCTAAATAAAAAGGTTCCTTAATCAACTATTTTTCGAATAAATTTTTTTTATAATCTGTCAAATAAGCACGTGATGTAGCCCCTACTTTTCACCGAGAAATAAATTTTGTTCGCACCTATCCCTTTTAGTACAGAAATAGAATTTTTTTTAATTTTTTTCATTTTCGCGTTCACGTCTTTCCCTCTCTCTTTCGTCTGCCGCCATCTTTTTGTGCCTTGCGTATTCTTCCTCGTAACTCATTGGAGTTTTTTTCATTTCAGCTATTGACTTCAATGTTCGCCCTGTTGTTTCCTTATGAAATTGATTGATATATTTTCCTTCTATCGGAAACATTTTAAGTGTTAATGCTTGTTCGTTATAAATAGCGTATAACTCACTTAACCCGTCATTAAGTTGCTCCTCCGTCCATTCCTTAAAATACATTTTTAAAAGATGTTTAATACCATCGTCTTTATTTTTTGAGGTGCTTCGTATTCTTATATTTAGAGCTTGCGCCCTCGCTTGGTTTAAACTAACAGTCTTCTGTTTTGCTAATGCCTTACTACCTAACCTTGCCATTTCTTTAAACGAAAGAGAGGTGTCCACTTTACTGGGAATTGCTGTTATCATAGCCCAATTATGTTCGGAAAAGGCTTTTAACAAACCTTTCCACGAACCGTCCTATAATAGCTTTTTGGCTTTATTAGTTTTAATATTGTCCCAATGGTCGTCTTCTTTGCTATCCCAGTCTTTCGCTAAAACAGGTTTCGATAACTCATAACAAACATTATCCTCTGAAACTTTTTCGTGTTTTGCGAGGTGGTCAGTTATTGCCTTCATAGACATTTTAGACATTTCCTCTTTTAATTCTTTATACTTCAATTTTTCTTCTTCGGTGGTGTCGTCCGCCCACATTTTCCACTTTTTCTTTGGTTTCTTTGCCATAATAAAAGACGTTCAAACTTATTTTCCAAATATACCAACGGCAACCAATATCAAGCCTGCCAAAGCTATGCCTCCAGTTGTAATATTACTACTTTTCGCATATTCCGCTTTTAATGTTTCGCAATCAGAGTTTTTTATTTCGTTTGTTTTTTGAAGCGAGGCAAAAGCGTAGCCAACTAAAACACTTCCTAATATTATAAAGCTATTCTTTTCCATTCTTTTTTTCTTTATTGTGTTTTTCTAATTCAAACTTAAATTCTTTATACTTTTCAATAACTGTTCTTGGTAAAAGTTTATCTTTATTTTGTTCTAAAAACTTTTCATCAACCCCAATTTCTATCAAGTCTTCTTTTGAAAAACCTTCACTATGTAGTTTTTGAAGGTACTTGTCATTATCTAAATCCTTGTTCGTTATTCGGAAATCAACATATCTGATTTTTGTATTTAAAATACTTTCAGACTTATACACATTGTCTGTAATTTGAGTAAAACCGTCATTAATTTCAGTTACCATAACACCTAACCCATTCTTTATTTTAACGTACCTCTTTAGTATCAAATATAACGCTAATATGATAATGAATTGAGTGCAAAAATCAACCCAATTAAAATTACAGATTAACTCCCATACTGCTTTTGTTTGCGGTTCTGTAATAGTTAATTTCATCTTTTGGTATATTTCCTTGAGTAAAACGAACACCTCTACAATTTTTGCACTAAATAACAGGAAAATAAAAATAAGATTATTTTCAATTCTTCTCTTTAAGTTTGCAAATACTTGTTTCATATTATTTCGTTTTTAAAATTAGTCTGCTAAAGTAGTTAAACTAATTTTAAGACGGCAATATGAAATTTTGCTTCCCCCTCAATCCGATTGTTTACGGGATATTCAGAGGCAAAGGTACAAATTATTTTCTTTGTATATACAAATTACTTTTCAACAAATAATGTTCATTTCCGTTTCTTCCCAATTTTCTTCAACTTCTTTTTCTTTTTCAAAAGGGAAATACGCTCATTTTTCTTGGCGACTTTTGTTTTACTTTTCCTATTTCTGTTCGCAAGGAAACGAGGATACGCCTTTGGTTTGTAATTAACCTCACACTTTTCATTGACGACTGCATTGTCAATAGTTTCATCAAATGCCGTTGCTTTATCTTCTTTATCCATTCGGTTGTATTTATAGGCTGCTTCGGCTAAATAAAACGGCAAGTACTTTTTACTTAAAACGTGGTACTGCCCTCTGATGCCGTTTTTTATAATACTCCACACGCCTTCGATAGTATTTGTATGTATTGAATCTTTAATGCCTTTTAGGTATTTTACATATTCCTTTTTACTGTGGTTTACTGTAAAGTGCTGTATTACCTTGTCAAACGCTTTGTATGAAGTAAAATCGTCAGTCATTACAACCACCTCGCCTTTTTTCATATTTACAAAACGATGCAACATTTTTAAAAGGTCTTCGCTTCGCAACCTGTCCTTTACCTGCATCACTACTCGCTTTCCTTTGCCACGTTCAACAATTCCTACTACTGCCGTTTTGTTTGCACCACGTCCACGCTTGCTTGGTGGAAATTTCTTTTTGTCCCATTGGTCTTCGTCAAGGTCTGTATATCCTATGTTTGCTACATTATCGGGAGTATTGCGTTTTCGTGGTTTACCTCCAATATACGTTTCATCCATTTCTACCACGCCTTCCAATAAGTGTGCTTGGTCAAGCATAGCACACCTTACACGCATTGCAGAGTACCACGCCGATTTGTAAGTTATTCCTAAATCCCTGTGTATCTGCATTGCGCTGATACCTTTTCTTGCATTAAGCATAAGCGTTATAAGCATAAACCATTTTTCCAACGGCATTTTACTTCCTTCAAAAATAGTACCCATAAGTACTGTAAAGTCTTTGTTACAGTTGTTGCAATGGTACTTTGGTGTTTGATAAAGTTTTTCGGGACGTATTCTCTTACGTCCTCTTGGCGACTTCTTTATCATTGAACGTGCCGTTACTCTTTCAGATTCACAATGCGGACATACTGGAATACCGCCCCAGCGTACCGTTTCCAAATGTTTAATACATCTCAAATGCGTATTAAAGTCTTCTTGTAAGTTAATTAAATTCATTTCTTTTGTTTTTAAATTGTTACTAAACCATTCAAAAATTAAATGGAGAATAAGAGAATCGAACTCTTTACTTCGCCTGTCGAGTGCGTTATTTTACCACATAATACTAACTCCCCCTTTAACTTTTTTATGCAAAGTTCAGGAATAGATACCGATGTGAATAGGTAAAATCGTATGCTGTTTTTACTTAGGTAAAATTTGCATTTTTTTTACTTAGGTAAAAAGTGGAAGTGTTTTTACTGGGTAAAATTTGTTTATTTTTTACTTAGGTAAATTCGTATTGAAAATTTACCTACCTTTGTGATGCTTGTCGAGTGCAAATGCTTATTAAGATGTAATAAGTGCAAAAAAGAGTAGGTTTAATTACTTACTCTTTTTCTTTTGTAGTGTAGTAGTACGGTACTTTATTGCTTGGTGCAACAACTCATTTGACGGCTCTTCTTGGTTAAACTCTCTTATCTCTTTTGACAACTGAAAGCCGAATTTATAAACGATAAAGCCTATAATTGAATCGCGTTTATATTTACTAAGTAGCTTATCTGTTTTACCTGTAAACTGTGAAAAGTAATTATTTATTGAATTATAAACCAACCCTAATAAAAGTTCTTTTTCCTTTGTTTCTGACATATTAAATTCAATTTGAGAAAATATATATTCTAACATATCATTAAGGTCGCAACTTGTTTTTATTGGTTTGGCTATAACCTGCGCACCAAAAGGCAATATATCACCTATTGCCTCTGCCGATAAAGAATATACAATAGAATTACTTATCAAGTAGTCCACCTCCCTGTATATTCCAAAATTGGTACTTATTGTCGCTTACTCGTTTATGCAACAAGCATCCTTTGTTAAGCCCCATAATAATATCTTTATAGTCATTGATGCTGAAATTGCCGTAAACACTAATAAGTGAATCGTATAGGTGTGTGTGTGTTACTTTATTGGAAAATTCTTTTATTGAATAGTATTTTTTATTGTCCAAATCATATAATTCTTTGAATGTTTTAATTATTATACTTGCACAATAAACCGTTTGTATAGTTGTATTTCTTTCTTTTTTCATTTATTTCTATATTTGCATAATGTTAAATTATCAAAACAATGGGTAAGTTTATTCCTGTATTCGACGGTGAAATTATTGTTGCAATTAAAGAGAAAACAGAAAAGCAGTTTGAAATTATTTACCAACAAAACACCGATTATTTCAACGGCTTTAATGGGACTATTGAAGTTCATTTTAACGGAAACGCAATACCGCTTGTCAAATATATGACTAATACTACTCTTTCGCATCAGGAGATTGTGTTTCATAATGAGAAAATCCAAGCACTTGCGAATGAAGCGTTATTGATTCCCGTTCAATAGCATCATTAAAATATTGTATTAATTCTTTATCTTTGCTATTTAATATTAAATCTTTTAATCCACTATATGTAATGACTTCAATTTTCATATACATTTCCAATTTCGCTTCTACTTTGGTTGCCATAAAGCATTTTTCATTATTAATTTCTACTAAAACTCAATATTAACAACCTTTACAAACAGAATTTTTTGAAAAATTTTTCATTTTTCTGTACTAAAAGGGATAGGTGCGATTTTGTTTTACTAAGAATAATTTCACTTGTCAATAAGCCAAATATGCTGTGAAAATGAAAAAACACATTTTTGCTTTTACCGCTTACTTGAAAAAACGACCGCTCACAGTGCCAATTCATACCGCTCACAGGATTTGATATTTTCGTGTTTCTCTTTGTAATAACTTGCACCCGAAATCAAGTTATAACAAAATCAAGAGTTCTGAAAATTAACTGTCAAATAAAATAATCGCTTCATACAAATCAAATAAAATTAAAAGATTTGAAACACACCTACCCTAAGTAAATAATCAGAAAAACGAGTACGCTTACATTATTACTGTTTTGGCAAAACAATAAACTGCCGGTTGAATTTTAAAATAAATAAAGAAGTTAAGGAGCGAGTCTTCATCCTGAAATCCTTTATTTATAGTTCTTTCTAAAGTACGATTTAATTAATGATTTTAAAATTGTTCCTTATAATATATGGAATAATCAATAAAAGTGCATCATACAGTAAAGAGTAATTATTAATCAATAAAAACAAAAAGCCATGAAAAATCAAAATCAATCAATCGAAAACTTTAACGAACTGGTTTTCGAACACAGGAACAAAGCTTATGGAGCTTATGTTATCCGCAAATCGTATCATGAAAATGTGAGTAAATCACTTCTTCTGTCAACTCTCTTTTTCAGTTTACTGGTTTTAATAGGTGTTGCATTAAGCAACAAAAATTTACCTAAAATAAAATTGGCCCCTCTTCAAAAGCTCGACTCTATTTTTTCTACCGAGTTTACTGTTACTCCTCCGGAGAAACTAAAACCGATAGAACCTTTAAAAACAAAGGAATTGCCAAAACCTAAAACCGATATTACAACTGTTGAAGCTTCGGATAAAAAGGTGGAGACTTCATTGAAACCAAATGAAACTCTTAACATAAAAAAAGACGGTGATGTGAAAGGAAAAGACAGTGTGCCGCCAACAGAGATTCTTCCTTTAATAAATACAACTGCTGGAACCGGGCCTAGTGAACCACTTAAGTGGGCTTCTGAAATGCCTGATTTTAACGGTGATTTATCAGGCTACCTAACCCATAAATTAAGGTATCCCACATTGGCCGTAGAATTGAGAACACAGGGAACAGTGTACCTGTCGTTTGTGGTAGAGAAGAACGGCGAGATAGGCGATGTACAAATATTAAGAGGTGTGCCGGATGGATGCACAGAGGAAGCAATACGTGTAGTGAAATCGATGCCGAAATGGAAACCCGGCAAAAACAATGGTGTTCCGGTGCGTGTGCAATATAATATTCCGGTGAAATTTAAGTTGCAGTAATAGAAATTCCAAATCCCAATATCCAAATTCTAAAGTGCAACTTATTTTTAGAATTTGGATATCGGTATTTTGAATTTAACATTTCATATAAACAATGGAGTGTTTATAAGTAAAGCATTTTAAAATTATTTGCCTTAAGCATACAAGTAATTTAGCTTCGTGAATAAATAGAATTCATCAGTTAAATTAAAACAATCTAAAAAAATAAATATGCTCAATTCCGTTTTATTGCAAATTGTAAGTGGTGCAGCCGCGGTGTCAGATACCGCTAAACATTCTGTATCCGCCATTCCTACGCCGATGGTAGTTCCAAAACAAGCTTCGCTGTCGCTGTTGGATTTAATAATCAAGGGAGGCCCGATAATGATTCCGATGGGAATTTTATCTGTACTCACAATATATTTCTTCTTTGAGCGTTTTATCACTATCAGGAAAGCATCGAAACTGGATAACAACTTTATGAATCATATAAAAGATTATGTTCATAACGGAAATATGGATGCCGCCAAAGCATTGTGCAAAAATACTACTGCACCCGCTGCACGCATGGTGGAGAAAGGGATAACAAGAATAGGAAAACCGTTAAAAGAAATTGAAGAAGCGATGGAAAGTGTGGGGAAACTGGAAATAAACAGGCTGGAAAAAAATCTTTCGGTGCTTAGTTTGATAGGCAGAATCGGTCCGATATTTGGATTCATAGGTACGATAGCCGGGGTTATAAAAATATTTTATGACATATCATTAACAGATAATATAAGTATAGGAGTAATTTCGACAGGTTTATATCAAAAAATGATTACGTCGGCATCAGGCCTTGTTGTTGGGTTATTGGCATTCATCGGATATTATATTTTAAATGCGATGCTTGATAAAACCATTAACAAAATGGAAACTTCTTCTGTCGAATTTATGGACATGCTGCAGGAGCCCGGTAAATAGTTTTAATTTAATAAACATTAAAAATGAAACTTAAAAGACGACATAGAGAAGGCGCTGAAGTAAGCACAGAATCACTGAACGACATCATGTTTTTCTTATTGCTCTTCTTCCTTATTATTTCTACGCTTGCCAATCCTTCGGTATTGAAACTTACCTTACCAAGTTCGAAAACAGCTGAACAGCTTGCCAAACAACAGGTAACAATTGAAGTGGATGCCAACCATAAATACATGGTTAATAAAACACCGATTGCTTTTACGGATTTGGAAAACGCATTGAAAATAGAACTTGCCCGAACACAATCTCCTACTGTTATTATAAAAATGGACAATACTTTATCCATACAGGATTTGGCTGATGTGATGCAGATAGGATACAGCCTTGGAGTGAAAATGGTGCTGGCAACAAAAGCTACAAACAAGTAAAAATGGACGCTTCAGCAGAAAATAAGAATAGATATATGGCAATGGGTCTTACCATATTGTTCCATGTACTTTTGTTTTTATTATTCATTTATATGGTATTTATTACTCCTATTCCGCCCTTTGAAATTAAGCCTGTGCCAGAAATTGAAATAGGACTTGGCATGGAAGGATTGGGCAGAAAAGATGCAGGAGGCAGCGGGCAGCATGATAAAGATATTGCTACTTCTGAAAACAAAGTGAAATCTCAGAAAAGCAATAACAGTGCAGAAAACATTGTAACTGATGAAAAGGAAAATGCTGTTGCAATAAAAAAGAATCTAAAGAATAAAAAAGAAAACAAGTCGGAAACGCCGGTAGTGAAAGAAGAACAGCCGAGTGCCGAATTAAACGCTGCTTTGGCAGCACTCCATAGTAGAAAGAATCGTGTTGGCAAAGGAGGAGGTGGTGGAGATACAGGAGGTGATGGAACCGGTACCAAACAAGGAGTAGGACCAGGAAGCGATACCGGACATGGAAAAGGAACTCCTGGATATAACGGAAAAGGCGGATACGATTTGAGAGGAAGACAACTTCTGAAAAAGCCTGCACGTATGACCGACAACGAGGAAGAAGGAATAGTAGTAGTTGAAATTATTGTTGATGAAAACGGTAAAGTTATAAAAGCAACACCGGGACAGCGCGGCTCCACCACTACCAGTTCTAAATTATTTGCGAAAGCAACTCAGGCGGCTTACGAAGTAAAATTCAATGCCAGCGCTGATGGAATAAAGGAACAGAGAGGTACTTACACTTTCGTATTCACACTTGAATAATTTTTTTATTAATCCCTTACATAATATCTCCTTCACAGTTCATATATGAACTATCAGCAAACCCTTGACTATATGTATGCCCGATTGCCTATGTTTCAGCGCATAGGCAGTGCTGCATACAAAGCCAATCTGGATAATACGATTGCACTTTGCGAACTGCTCGACAATCCCGAACGGAATTTTAAATCAATACATATTGCAGGGACCAATGGCAAAGGGTCGACCTCGCATTTCCTCGCTTCTGTACTTCAATGTGCAGGATATAAAACAGGATTGTATACGTCTCCTCATCTTAAAGATTTCAGAGAAAGAATAAAAATAAACGGTGTAATGATTTCCGAAGTAGCTGTAACCTCCTTTGTGGAGCAGCATATCGTGCCTGCCGTAGATAATAAACTGGAGCTTTCTTTTTTTGAAATGACGGTAGGTATGGCGTTCGATTATTTTGCCAAAGAGCAGGTGGACATTGCCATTATCGAGACAGGACTCGGCGGAAGGCTTGATTCGACTAACGTTATCACTCCGGAATTATCAATCATTACCAATATAAGTTTTGATCATACTGCTTTGCTCGGCAACACGCTGGAAGCTATAGCGACCGAAAAAGCAGGTATCATAAAACAGGGAATCCCTATGGTGGTGGGCGAAAAGCAGGAAGAGACAAAACATGTTTTTAATAATAAATGCATCGAGAAAAACGCATTGCTGATTTTTGCCGATGAATATTACAGAGTAAAAAATCTTAACTATAAAAATACAGATCGCCTTTTGTTATCAATGGACATTTACCGGAAAAGCACTGTTCTATTGACTGAAGTGGAGAGTGAACTGCTTGGTTTTTATCAGCAGAAAAATATTCCAACTGTAATTGCTGCTGTGGAAGAATTAAGAAAAAAAGATTTTTACATCACGGAAACCAGCGTGCGTAACGGAATAAAAAATGTGGTAGCCAAAACAGGATTGCTTGGCAGATGGCAGATACTTGGGCAACAGCCGCTGGTGATAGCAGACACCGGACATAATGAAGCAGGAATAAAAGAAGTGCTTGCACAGATAAAAACAACTCAGCACAAACAACTGCACTTTGTGATAGGGATGGTGAATGATAAAGATATTACCACCATACTTGGTTTGCTGCCTAAGGATGCTATTTATTATTTTTCAAAAGCTACGATACCTCGTGCGCTGGATGAAAATGAACTTGCGAAACAAGCTGCTGCCTTTAATCTGAAAGGCGAAACATATACTACAGTACCTGCTGCACTTGCTGCTGCCACCCGAAATGCCGGTAAAGATGATTTGGTATTTGTTGGTGGAAGTACGTTTACGGTAGCTGAAGTTTTATAACCCCGTAATTAATTTCTTGTTTTATTTTGGTATTAATTGCAGGTGATGTCGCCCCTGTTTTTCATCATACTATTTATTTGGCTGCGTTGGTTTATTTTGTGGCGTTGCCAAGAGGTTATTTTTTAGTGCCATAAATTTAAAAGGTACCTTCTTTCCAAAATTTGTTTTCAAAGTCAATTTTACGGTGTATGACCGTTATTAAATTTTTGCTTTTTAATGAATTACCCCGAGGCAGAGCCTCGAGGTATCAGTTAAAGGATTTTTTTAATTCCGAGGCAGAGCCTCGGGGTATTAACCGACAACCTAATAATTCGTTTTTTCAACTGAAAACATTAGAAAATAATTATCATACTCAAATCGGTTTTGTTTTAAAATTGTAAAATTTTTATCCTTTTTCAGTTCCGGTTATTGATTTTAATTCCCGGCATTTTACTGTTTATTTAAACATTTTGACCTGAAAATGCAACTTAAAACAATCCGAATAAGTAATTTTTTATGAATTGTATCATCGCAAGTGTTTGTTTATCATGCACTCACGCATCCAAAACATAAAAGAGTGCTGAACAACATAACTATGATACCGAACACTATAACTATGATGCGGAATAACATAACTATGATACCGGACACAATAACTATAGTACCGAACACTATAACTATGATACGGAACAATATAACTATGATGCGGAACAACATAACTATTATACGGAATAACATAACTATGGTACGGAATAACATAACTATAGTACGCAACACTATAACTATGATACGCATGAATACTATTATAGGACATTACACTATTATTACCCATTTGAAGAAAAGTATAGCTTATGCAAACACTATATTTCTGATGTTAGAAAATACGTAATACTATTTCCCTAATAAAAATGATGCAGCCCCTGCTTTTCTCCGAAGTATTAATTTGATTGATAAAAGCGAAGATGCCCAAATAAATAACGTGAGGAAAAACAGGGGCGACGTGAGGAAATAAAGAGAAATAAAAATATAAAAAATTAAAATGCATTTTTTTTATACAAAGTTAGAATGAGGAATCACATAGATTCACAAAAGGAACAAATATGTAGTAGCTGAATCTTAAAAAATATATCTGCATTCTAACCCAATCTTGCTTGTTAACATTAAATATGTACTTTTGAAAACAATAAAAAAGTAAAACAATACAACAATATACCTTATGGAAGAACAGATATTTCAAAACCGCGTCGACCTCTCCGGCTTACAACTCGCAGTAGGCAATATAAAGCACGAAGTAAACAAAATCATTGTCGGGCAAAACGATATGATAGAACTACTGATAGCAGCCATACTTGCCGACGGTCATGTATTGATAGAAGGCGTACCCGGTGTTGCAAAAACACTAACTGCCAAATTGCTTGCACGTACTATGTCTGTTGGTTTCTCGCGTATTCAGTTCACACCCGATTTAATGCCTTCGGATATAATAGGTACCAGTATTTATAATTTAAAAACTGCTGATTTCGAATTCAAACCCGGTCCGTTATTCTCCAATATAATATTGATAGACGAGATAAACCGCGCCCCTGCAAAGACACAGAGCGCCCTGTTTGAAGCAATGGAAGAACGGCAGATAACAGTGGATGGCAAAACGTATCCGCTTACTGCGCCATTTATTGTTCTCGCTACACAAAATCCAATTGAACAGGAAGGCACGTATCGCCTACCCGAAGCGCAACTCGATAGATTTCTTTTTAAGATTGAAGTTGATTATCCATCACTCGAAGACGAAACAAAAATCATCTTCGAGTACCATGCCCGCAAAAATACTGTTGATATAAATACAGTTGACAGCGTGATGAATGCTGCACAGGTAAAGGAATATCGCGAGAAGGTAAGTATGGTGCATATTGATGCCAATCTTATTTCCTACATCGCCAAGATTGTAAATCAAACACGTAATAATTCTTCATTGTATCTTGGTGCTTCGCCTCGCGCATCTTTGTCTATACTTACCAGTTCCAAAGCGATTGCTGCCATGCGCGGCCGTGATTTTGTTACGCCTGATGATATAAAGTTTGTAGCCACTCCGGTACTCAAACACCGCGTGATGCTTACTCCTGAAAAGGAAATGGAAGGCATCACGTCTAATGATATCATCAAACAGATTATTGAAAAGATTGAAGTGCCGAGGTAAAAGAAACAATACCACACCCCTTTATCCCCTCTCCTTGAAAAAAAGAGAGGGGGCATTAGATGAAAAACATAATAAAACATAGTACTTCACACTTCGTCACCCCTCTCCTTCCTTCAAGGAGAGGGGCTGGGGGTGTGGTCTAAAACTAAAATGAAATCATTTATCAAATCAATATACTTTGTAAATCTGCTATACTATGTTATAGCGGCTGAAGTAGTTTTATTGGTTTTCGGTTTCTTCTTCCCTGCCATTTATCCAATTGCCAATTATGCATTAATCTTTATTATTGCGTTAGTTGTAGTTGATGCAGTTATTCTGTTTGCTAATAAAAACGGCTTCTTCGCAAGGCGAGATACACTTGATAAATTATCCAACGGAGATGATAATCCAGTGCAGATAGTACTCGAGAATCGTTATTTATTCCCTGCAAGAATTATGGTGATTGACGAATTGCCTTTTCAGTTTCAGATACGCGATAAGGAATTCAAGCTGAATGTAGATTCAGGAAAGAGTAAGATTATAGAATATGATGTTCGCCCTGTAAAGCGTGGCGAATATAACTTTGGCGCAGTAAATGTATTTGTGAAAAGTCCTATTGGCTTTGTTCAGCGCCGTTATTGTTTTTCGCAGGATATGACAGTTCCTGTTTATCCGTCGTTCATGCAAATGCGGAAATATGAACTGCTTGCCATCTCCAATCAACTCACCGATGCAGGTATTAAGAAGATACGAAGACGCGGTAACAATGCCGAATTCGAACAGATAAAGGAATATGTGGCAGGTGATGATTATCGTACCATCAACTGGAAAGCCACAGCACGAAAGAATAAACTGATGATTAATCAATATCAGGACGAGAAATCGCAGCAGGTTTATTCTGTTATTGATATGGGAAGAATAATGCGGATGCCCTTTGAAGGATTGAGTCTTCTTGACTATGCCATCAACTCATCACTTGTTATTTCAAATATCGCATTGCTGAAACAAGACAAAGCCGGGATTATAAGTTTTAGTAACCGTGTGCAATCCATATTGCCTGCCGATAGAAGAAATGCACAGTTGCACAAGATTCTTGAATTGCTTTACAATCAAAAAACAGGTTATCTCGAAAGTAATTTCGAACACTTATATGCCAGCATCAAAACAAAAGTAAATCAACGGAGTCTGTTGTTGCTTTATACCAACTTCGAGAGTTTATCAGGCTTGCAGCGACAAATAAAATATCTGCGTCGCATAGCGAAAGATCATTTACTTGTTGTCATCTTCTTCGAAAACACCGAACTCCGCACCTTCCTTGATACTCCGGCAACTACTACCGAAGAAGTTTATAATAAAACTATAGCAGAGAAGTTTGCTTACGAAAAAAAGTTAATTGTAAAGGAGCTCGAGAAGTATGGCATACAAAGCATTCTTACATCACCGCAAAAACTTTCGGTTAACACTATTAATAAGTATCTGGAGCTTAAGGCAAGAGGACTAATTTAGTTTATAAGTTCAAAGTTTGTAAGTTTATAAGTTAGTTATGTTTGAAGAAAGTAAACCGAAGAAGAAACTTAATCCACAGCAGGCTTTATTAAAAGCACAGCAATCGTGTGCTTATCAGGAGCGGTGTCAGCAGGAAATGCGTGACAAGCTGTATGAATGGGGATTGTATAGTACTGATGTCGAAAACATAATTGCAAATCTTATCACTGATAACTTTTTGAATGAAGAACGTTTTGCAAAGGCATACGCAGGCGGAAAGTTCAGGATTAAGAAATGGGGAAAAGTAAAGATTAAGATTGAACTTAAGAAAAGAAAGATATCCGAATACTGCATCAAGAAAGCAATGCAGGAAATCAGCGACAAGGATTACCTGAAGACATTAAAGGAACTTATTGCCAAGAAATCAAAAGAAATAAAAGGCGGAAAGGATTACCAGCGGAAATATAAAATAGCTCAATACATTGCTTCCCGCGGCTTCGAACAGGACTTGATTTGGGATGTTCTTAAAATAGATGAATAGTTGCTTAAACTAATATTCCTGTTTCTTTCAGAATAGGTAAAGCTTCCTGCTTATACATTACCGGAATAATTTTACGCAACACTTTACCTTCGGGACCTACAAAATAAATAACCAGACGAGGGTAAGAAAACTTTGGTGTTTTAAAATATGCAGACTTTATTTTACGGCGAGGAATAGTAGGTGTACGGCTGCTTACGAAGCCGTTCTTTATTTTGACAAAAGAAAGAAACAGAAGGAATAATGCTCCGTAATTTATCGGCTCTTTAAAAAAGTTGATGCCATAATAAGAAGTACAGACCGCTGTATAAACAAACAGGAAAGCGAAAAGTATATAGTTTAAAACACTTACAATTCCCCATCCTTCTCCTAGCTCTAATTCTAATGGTATTCGGGTAACTTCTTTACTGTTGATAATAAAAACAGTATCGTCAGTAATGTGACAATATTCTTTTTTATTGATTCTAAAATACTTTGTTTGCATACTTAATTTTAACAGGGACAAAAATACTTTTAATTTATTGAACCTGTCTGTTTATTATTTTTACTTTTGCGCCATGATTACTACAGACCAATTAAGGGACCTTCAAGAACGCACTAATGCCTTGAAGGTTCATCTTTGACATCGCTGTTAAGTTACGCGAAATAGCAGAAGGAGAAGAGAAAGCGCTTGCTCCCAACTTTTGGGACAACCCAAAGAAAGCAGAAGAACTGCTGAAACAAACCAAGATAAAAAAAGACTGGACAAAAGCCTACGATGCATTGAATCGGGAAGTGGATGACCTTACTTTGATGTATGATTATTTTAAGGAAGGCGAAGCTTCAGAGGAGGATGTCGAGTATCATTATGCTACTGCATTAAAATTACTGGAAGACATTGAATTTAAAAATATGCTCTCGCGAAAAGAGGATATTTTGAGTTGCGTGGTTCAGATAAATGCAGGTGCAGGAGGCACTGAAAGCTGCGATTGGGCAGAGATGCTGATGCGTATGTACATTATGTGGGGAGATAAAAATGGATATAAAATAATAGAGACTGACCGCCAAGATGGTGACGTAGCAGGTATAAAACAGGTTACTCTTGAGTTTGAAGGCGATTATGCTTTCGGATATTTGAAAGGTGAAAATGGTGTTCATCGTCTGGTTCGTATTTCTCCTTTTGATTCGAATGCCAAGCGCCATACGTCTTTCGCTTCAGTTTATGCTTATCCTCTGATTGATGATTCTATAGTTATTGATGTGAATCCTGCAGACATTGAATGGGATACATTCCGTTCGGGAGGCGCTGGCGGACAAAATGTGAATAAGGTAGAAACAGCTGTACGACTGCATCATAAACCTTCTGGGATTATTATCAAGAATCAGCAATCGCGTTCGCAATTCGAGAACAAAGACAATGCAATTAAACTTTTGAAATCGCAGTTGTTTGAAATCGAGATGCGAAAAAAGCGTGAAGCCATTGATGTAATTGAAGGAAACAAAAAGAAAATTGAATGGGGTTCGCAAATAAGAAACTATGTTTTTCATCCTTATAAACTGGTGAAGGATATTCGAACAGGATATGAAACATCGAACGTGCAGGCTGTAATGGATGGAGAATTGAATGATTTCATTAAGGCTTATCTTATGGAATATGGGAATAGTTAATTGGTTTATTTGTTTACTCGTTTATTAGTCTATGGGCTGAAAGTCCCAAGAGAACAATTCGGAATTTATTAGTTAAAATACTATCAGATGTTGAAAATTTATCACAATACAAGATGTTCGAAGAGCAGGGAAGTTTGTTCTATTCTTGAAAAGAAGAAAGTAAAAGTAGAAGTGATTGAATATTTGAAAACTCCTCCAACTCAAAAAGAAATAAAAGAATTATTGCGAATACTTGGAATGAAAGCGGAAGAAATTGTGCGAAAGGGAGAACCTGTTTACACCGAGAAGTATGCAAACAAAAAACTAACTGAAGCTCAATGGATAAAAGCCTTGGCAGAAAATCCTATTTTGATTGAACGTCCAATAATAGTGAAAGGTGATAAGGCAATTATTGGCAGACCTCCGGAAAGAGTACTTGAATTCTTGAAATAAAAAAAGGTTCTGTATTACAACAGAACCTTTTTACTTTAATCAATTTACATTATTATGGTACTATTAAACTCATTGTTGCAGGTGGTGTACTTAAAGCAGTAAATACAGTTCGCCCCTGATTATTGTAATCAACAAAAGCAGAAGCAGTAAGCGTTGCACCAATTCCGTAAGCAGCAAAATAAACAGTCTGTCCGGTAACAAATCCAGCATCATATAAATCAGTTTTAGGAATAACGAAAGGAAGTTTGAGAGAATTAGCATTTACCGATTTGGTATAATAGACAAGGTAAGTAGCAGTATTGGCAGATACAGAAGCTGTATTTCCAACATAAAGAATAAATGTACGAGCTTGTGGGCTATTACTTGGTAATGTTGTATAAACTGTAATATTACCTGTTAAAGCACCAATTGAATCAAGCAATGCAGGAACAACTGTTGTTGATGGCTGTGATATTTTAGCATTTGCAATTGTATTGCCTCCGCCTGCCAATTGAATATTCTGAACCATTGTATTACCAAAGCCGGGCTTGCTTACTGCCACGGAATAAACTCCTGTAGTCAATCCCGGAAATTTATAAAGACCTGTACTATCAGTATATGCTTTTTGATTGGTTCCAACCAACGAAATTGTATCTCCTGCCTGTGATGTCAGAATTCTGCCTCCGTATTGATCCCATAAAGAAACATAACCTTCCAGGGTTCCTGTTAGTAAAGGACCTGCAGGACCCTGTGCTCCTTGAGGTCCTTCG
Source organism: uncultured Bacteroidota bacterium (assembly GCA_903870175.1). GTDB lineage: Bacteria > Bacteroidota > Bacteroidia > 2-12-FULL-35-15 > 2-12-FULL-35-15 > 2-12-FULL-35-15. The sequence goes on along the minus strand of CAIQBY010000339.1, from coordinate 15,386 downwards.
GTACTGTCTTTTTTACAATTAGTAAATGCCATAGCGATTAATAATAGCATTGAGATAAGTTGAATTTTTTTCATTGTTATAAAGTTAAAAGTTAAAGCGCAATAATATAGAGAGATTGTTTAATATAAAAAAGGTTTAAAATCATTCTTCAAAAGTAAATATTATTATCAGATAAACCTTACTTTTGTTGGCATTTAAAAATATAAAAAGAAATCATGGAATATAGAATAGAAAAAGATACGATGGGTGAGGTAAAAGTGCCTGCCGATAAATATTGGGGAGCACAGACAGAACGTTCGCGCAATAACTTTAAAATAGGACCCGAAGCATCGATGCCAAAGGAAATTATTTATGCTTTCGGTTATTTAAAAAAGGCTGCAGCCATGGCTAACCATGAACTGGGAGTGCTGGCTGCGGATAAACGAGACTTGATAGCAACTGCATGTGATGAAATAATAGCAGGGAAATTAAATAACGAATTCCCTTTGGTAATATGGCAAACAGGGTCGGGTACACAATCAAACATGAATGTGAATGAAGTGGTTTCAAACCGTACTCATGTGTTGCAGGGACATAAATTAGGTGAAGGAAAAACATTTATCCATCCGAATGATGATGTAAATAAATCACAATCATCAAATGATACTTACCCGACAGCGATGCACATTGCGGCATACAAACAAGTGGTAGATATTACACTTCCCGGAATGGAAAAGTTAAGAGATACATTGGTAAAAAAATCTCAGGACTTTAAAAGCATTGTAAAAACAGGGCGTACGCACTTTATGGATGCAACACCATTAACGCTCGGACAAGAGTTTGGTGGATATGCACAACAGATAACCAACAGTATCCGTGCAATTAAAAATGCACTTGAAGTAGTTCGTGAACTTGCTTTGGGTGGAACTGCAGTAGGTACAGGATTAAATACTCCTAAAGGATATGATGTACTGGTTGCAAAAAAGATTGCAGAACTTACCGGCTTGCCTTTTATTACTGCTCCAAATAAATTTGAGGCATTGGCTGCACATGATGCAATGGTTGAATTATCAGGTGCTTTGAAACGTTCGGCAGTTGCATTAATGAAAATTGCAAATGATGTTCGTATGTTAAGTTCAGGACCACGCTCAGGAATCGGTGAAATAGTTATTCCTGATAACGAACCTGGTTCTTCTATTATGCCGGGCAAAGTGAACCCTACACAGCCTGAAGCATTGACTATGGTGTGCGCTCAAGTGATTGGCAATGATGTTGCTGTTTCGATAGGAGGCATGAATGGTCATTTCGAATTGAATGTTTTTAAACCTTTGATAGCTTCCAATGTATTGCAATCAGCAAGATTGATTGGTGATGCCTGCGTTTCATTCAATGATAACTGTGCTGTAGGAATTGAACCAAACAAACCTACAATAAAAAGACATCTTGAAAATTCGTTGATGCTTGTAACTGCCTTGAATACACACATAGGTTATGAGAATGCAGCCAAGATTGCAAAGAAAGCACATAAAGAAGATAAAACATTACGCGAAGCCGCAATAGAATTAGGTTTGGTAACCAACGAACAATTTGATCTTTGGGTAAAACCTGAAGATATGTGCGGTTCGATGAAATAATTGTATTTTTGCATAATTAATCACCACCATCACTAAATGTTGGTGGTGATTTTATAAAATAAAATCATCCCCTGAAATTTTATTTATTTGATTTTGAAAAAACAATTTTCATTCTTTTTCTTTATTGTCATTAGTTTATTTTTTTCAACAAATCTTTCGGCACAAAAAGATACTGTTATAAATGGTACTCATTATAAAATAATGAAACCAGTTCCTGTTCCCCGTTCTTTAACTGGGAAAAGATTAATTCCGATTGACAGTGAATTTGTAAAGGATAATAAAAGATTCAGGTATTATAATAAATGGTTTACCTGTGGATATGGAGTTCAACAATGTATTTCGGAAAATACAAAGTTAGGTAAAGCATTAGGTGCTGATTTTAATTTTCATATTAAACGAAATTATTTTCAAACAGGTTTAGAATTAACCAGTCCGGAGTTAAAGTTTTATAAGGGCTTTTCAAACTACGAATTTCATTTTGGATATGGCTTGCGTCTCGAAGATAAGGATGTTCATTTCTCAGCGTTTGGTGGACTTTCATATTCTGAAGGTTATAAAAACACGCAGATTGATTCCGCAACAATAAACTCTCGTTATTATTACCAACCCGGATTATTTGCTCAGGCAGAAATAATTAAAAAGATTGCTTTTGATGTAGGACTTGGTGCCAGTCTATTTGTAGATTGGAATAAAGAACAAACTTTGGTAGGGTTTAGAGCCATTGTTTATTTCTCGGGTTCATATAGAGGGAAAAAGTATTATCAACCAACAGAAAACTAAAATACTTCGTTGATATTAAAGAATAATCCGCTTGAACCCCCTACTCCCCAACCATAGTCAATAGCGAGATTTGCTCCTGAAATTTTATTCAGTTTTATTCGAAGACCAACTCCTGCACCGGGTAATACAGTTTCAAATTTATTGCTTCCCCACTCTGAAACACTTTCGCCATTTGCAAAAACAGTTCCTCCAAGTATGCCGCTTTTAAGAAACCTGAAACGATATTCTGCTTCCAGGTAAACCATACTCGGACCTCTTAATCGGCTTTGAATATAACCTCTGCCGGTGTTCGAATAGTTATCCCAACCGGTACTCGGCAAATCAAAATAGGGAGCTTTACCGCCAAAAGTAAACCAGTCAAGACTCCAAAGAGCCAATACATTATGGGAATTTGGAGTAATGTTTATATATTTTTTATATTCAAAATATACAGTATGATAATCAGAAGTACTTCCAAATAATTTTGAATTATAACGATACATAAGATTTGTATAGGAAGAATTTTCAGGGTAATTCTGATTTTTCCTGCTATCGTATAAAAATGAAACGTTAACACCTGAAGAAATAGTATGTGTTTCCGCTTGATTGTACTCTGCAAAATCAGAACCTGAAGTTTCTTCGAGAATATTGAAGTGGTAATCCAAATTATAACCAACTCCAACATAATATTTTGTTGCCGAAATTTGTTTTAATGCTTCCAGATAATTTCTTACATAATCATAAAACACAAGGTCGGCATTGGATAATTGTGTATGTCCGCCAAGCCCATAAGTATATGTTGGATACTTATAAAAACGTATATCTCCTGTAAAATCAATCTTGTTTTTATTCGACCAGATATTAAAATTCAATGGTAACATAAACTGCGGATGATTAAAAGATATTTGCGGATTAACATTTATTCCTGAAATATTGGTATTCTCCGGGCTCCCGGTATAGAAAGAAACATTCATTGCAATAATACCGGTTGTCCCCGTTTGTAAAGTATAGCCTACTGCCGGGAAATAAGCAAAATCGAGTTTGCCGGGTTTCACCTTAACGGAGTCTGCATTTAAAACAGGGTGCGAAAGCGGATTGATTTCAATTGTGGAATCTTCAGTAATTTGTGGTGCTTCGAGTTTCCTTCTTTTGAAAAAATGCTTTACAGGCATAACCAACGGCTTAAGAAAATCTCCTACATCTTTTTCTCCCTCCAGCCCATCATGATTTTTGTTTGCCTTTTTTGTTGTGTCTTTATTGGTATATACCACGGTGTCCTTAGTTTGTGCAACCGAGTCATTCAGGAAGAACATAAAGAAAACAGAAAATGCGGTTATTGCGAGGAGACCTTTTTTAATATTCACCAATTGTACTTCTAACTTATTCTTCTCCATTTTTTCACAAAGATAAAATTCCAAACCTAAGATTTTAATTTATTGGTACTATTTTATCAGATTGTGAATGCCAAATCTATTTCCAACAACTTTAAGAAAGTATAAAATTATTCTATTTAATGATTGATATGACGTTTATAAATAATAATGGTTTAATGATAAATCAATTCAATATTATAATCAAAAGCAATAAAGCTCAAATTGGTTAAAAGAAAAGGGACTGAACAAAACAATTAATTTGGCGAATTACATTAAAGGAAAATGCAATTATAATCCCAAAATAATTCTGTTTCTCATCTTCTCCACTTTTTTATGAATTGACAGTAATTGAAGTTCGTTAATGATATTATCCTTTGTAACTGCATTATAATCGGATGTCAATTCATTCAAACTTTTTAACAATGATGAAATATACGCATCCGTTTTATACTCTTCCAGTATATTAGTTATCAATCTTAAACTTTCCTTTTGCTTTCCTATTATTCTATACAGTGATTTATTGTCATCTGTTTTCGGGGAGTTTATAAATGTTTTCGTTGAAATATATAATCCTTCAAGCCAGCTGCCTGTTACTACTAATGAAGCAATACCAACTCTTTCATCGTTTTTCAAAGCATTATCAACTTTTTGATACGAGTCGAAAACTATCTGTGTTAATGAATCTTTATTGTTTTTATACTTACTGTACTTGTCCATCATTTCCTGATTGAAAGCAAAATCAATATTCAAATCTTCCGCCAGTTTTTTAGTTGTTTTTATACATGGTCCTATAACTTGGAACTGCTCAAACGTAACTGCATAAGCCAAATCAGCGCCATAAACGCCTAAGTTCATTGCTTTCGAATTGTATTGAGTATACTTTGAATAATTAGCAAGTGAATTCATTGACTTGTCATCAAAAGGAATTTTCTTGCTGTATAATGTATCCAGTATTTCAAATGGAAAAGGAATGTCGCTGATTGACATCGAGAGATGCAATTTAAGTTTTAACGGCTCCTTCTCCCTGGTAACAATCGTTGAATCATTAGCCGGAGAAACTACTGTTTCTTTATTCTGAGTAACATCACCCTTGCATCCGGCAATTAAGACGGCAATTAAAAAAATATATGAAACTATTGCTGCAGTATATTTTATTTTATTTTTCATAGAGGTATATATTGATTAGAATACAAAGTTACCCAATAGTTTTTCACGGTATGAATTTAAACCGCAATCTTTCTTAATTATTTTTAAAGTATTTGAAATCGTGATTGTTTTTTATTGCTTTCAGAGATTCAAATATCAACTTGATAACATTTTCAACATCCTGCTTATGCACGCTTTCAACTGTTGTATGCATATATCGAAGTGGCAATGAAATCAATGCTGAAGGAATTCCTCCCATCGAATATGCAAAAGCATCCGTGTCGGTTCCAGTTGCACGGGACACCGCAGCACGCTGAAAAGAAATTTTCTTTTTCTCTGCCGCATTTATAATAAGTTTCAATAAATTATTTTGTACTGCCGGTCCGTAAGTCAATACAGGTCCTTCGCCCATAGAAATGTCGCCGCTCGTAACTTTATTCATCATCGGCGATTGTGTATCATGCGTCACATCCGTACAAATCACAACATTCGGTTTTATAGTCTGCGTAATCATTTCCGCACCGCGCAACCCAACTTCTTCCTGAACGGAATTAGTAATGTACAATCCGAAAGGCAGTTTTGTTTTTGATTCTTTTATTAATCGTGCTACTTCAGCAATCATAAATCCGCCCATACGATTATCCAATGCTCGGCCAACAAAATAGCGGTCATTAAGTATCATGAATTTGTCTTCGTATGTTATTACGCATCCTACATGAATTCCTAATGCTTCCACTTCTTTTTTGCTGCTGCATCCGCAATCCAGAAATATGTTTTTCAAAGATGCAGGTTCTTCTTTACCCGGTTCACGAACATGTATTGCAGGCCAGCCGAATACTGCTTTTACTATTCCCTTATCTGTATGAATGTTCACACGTTTGGAAGGTGCAATCATATGGTCGCTGCCGCCATTGCGACATACGTATATAAATCCATCCTTCGTGATATAATGCACGAACCACGAAATCTCATCCGCATGTGCTTCTATCACCACTCTGAACTCCGCTAACGGATTGATAACTGCCACAGCAGTACCGTAATTATCAACGAATGTAGAATCTACATTAGGTTTAATATAATCAAGCCATAGTTTCTGACCTTCACTCTCGAACCCTGTAGGAGATGCATTATTCAAATAGTTTTCCAAAAACTCTATTGAGCCTTTGTTAAGTATTGACTTTGTTTTTTCTTTCTTTGCCATATTATTTAGTTTACTTGTTTATTTGTTCATTAGTCTTTATGCAGATCACTGATGGTTGCGAATTTACGAATCGAAACACATCTGGATTCGTAAATCTGTTTAATTCGTTATCCGTACTTATAATTTTTTTGCCACCCATGCATTCACCACATCTTCCAGAATGTCCATCGGCAGCGGACCAGATGTAATCACTACATCATGAAATTCGCGAATATCAAATTTGCTTCCAAGTTTCTTCTTTGCATTTTCGCGAAGCTCAAGTATTTTATTCATTCCTATTTTATATCCTGTCGCTTGCGAAGGCCATACAATATAGCGTTCTATCTCTTTCAGGTTATCACCTTCAGGGTCCGGAGTATTGTCTTTAAAATATTTCAATGCCTTTTCGCGTGACCACTTTTTACGGTGAATGCCTGTATCCACCACTAATCGCGCAGCACGGAAAAGTTCCATTGCCAGTCTTCCGAAGTCGGAATAAGGGTCCTGATAAAAACCAATTTCTTTAGGCACTCTTTCCGAATACAAAGCCCAGCCTTCTACATAAGCAGTATTTCCGCCATTCTTCCTGAACTTCGGCATATCTTTTAATTCCTGTGCTATCGCTATCTGCATGTGATGACCCGGTATTCCTTCGTGATACGCGAGTGCTTCCATCTGATAATTCGCCTGAGTGGTCATATCATATAAGTTGATATAATAAAGGCCCGGACGCGATCCATCCAGTGCCGGCTCCTCATAAAACGCTCCGCCTGCGCTCTTTTCGCGGAAAGGTTCCACCGCTTTCACTTCTATAGATGCTTTAGGAAGTGTAACAAACAACTTCGGCAATTGCTGTTTCATATCGTCTATTATCTTCACTGCTTTCACACGATACGCTTCTCTGCCTTCCTTCGTGTTCGGGTAATAAAACTGTATGTCTGTGCGCATAAAATCAAAGAAATCAGTTAAGTTGTCATTCCTGAAATGCACTTTCTTCATTATCTCTTTCATCTCTTCATGTATGCGCGCCACTTCTTTCAAGCCCAGCTCATGTATTTCATCGGCTGTCATTTTTGTAGTGGTGGTTTGTTTTAATGCAGCATCATAAAAAGCATCGCCGTCAGGCAGTTTCCAGGCACCCTCATCTGTTGTCGCTTTTTTCTCGAGCTCATTCCAGTACGTCATCAGCTTTTCGTAAGCAGGTTTTACTGAGGCGAGCAACGCACCATTTGCTTTATTAATCAACTCTTTCTTTGTTGCTTCATCAATTTCTTTTACACCATTTATTTTCTTTGTAAAGTCCTCCAGCAAAGCATTTGCAGGTTTTCCTTTTTCGAAAGGCTCGCCTGATAATATGTTTTTACAATCGGAGATTACATACGGGAAAACAAATTTGGGAGGAATAATATTTTTCGCTTCGCGTGTTTTCAAATTTACAATCAACTGGTCGAACAGTGCATTGACAGCCGAAAGACGGGCAATGTATGCTTCCGCATCCGCTTTATTTACGATGGTGTGCATATTGATTAAGAAGGCAGGAACCTCCGAATGGAAGCCTTCCATCTGCGTTACAGGATACGTATGAAATCTCCATTTGAAATTATCTATCTTCTCGTTGCAGTTTTTCTCGAACAGACGATAAGAGATTTTTGCCTGCTCATCCATCATATCCATTGAGAATGTTTTGTGAAGCGCTTCCAAATCTGCTTTTACAAATTCCAGTTCTTTCTGGTCGTGTTCATCACTTATGTCAGTCCATTTATCATAATCGGTTTTTATGCCGAGGCGTGTCTGCCGCTGTGGATCGCGCGATAATTCGTTATCGAAAATGCTGTCGAAGAATTTATTTACTTTCTGGCTCTGCGCTTTTATTTGTTCTGCCGAAAACGTTTTATTGTTTTCTGCCGACTCTTCTTTCCTTTGTCCGCACGAAGAAATTAATAGGAATGATAAAAAGATAACTGGTAGTGCAAGCTTATTCATATTCAGGTTTTAATAATGGTCAAAGATAAGTTATTTAATGATTATTGCTTGGTGATTATTGTTTATTGATAATTGAATATTTTACTCCTCTTTATCTGCTCACCTCGCCCCTACTTTTCTTCACTTTTTAAATCTAATAAAACAATTAAAGGAAATATTCAGTATGTATTATTTTGTAAGTAAATGAAAACGGAAAAATGATTTTTAATGAAAAGATTTTAATCCTTTTTCTTTACAAACACGACATCTAAATTATCATTCTTTTTAACTTTCTTAACAAAACTGCTCCAATCCGGATAGGTTGCAGCAGGGTACGTTCCACCCTTCAAGGTTACATTTCTGCAATAAATTAAATTATTATTTGCGAATGTTATTGTAACTGAATACTCACCGAAAGGAGATTGGATTTTTACCGGATCGGGCATTGATTCTATTTCATAATTCGGTGGCAACTGATACCGTATTGTATCAATATCCTGAATGCTGTATTCATTCGGATTCAGGAACAGGGGTGACTTCCTTGTTCCTTTTATTACCGGCTGCGGAAAGAAATCAGGAATTAAGTTGGGTGTGATAAACAGCCGAGTACCACTTACATTTGCTTTTCTGGTTATCGCTAATTCCAGTTTCTCTGTTATCGTTGGTATCCTTCCTTTTTTCTCGGAAACCGAAAATGATTTTAATTCGAAACTGGAGATATTTATTGATTTTTGAAGCCATTGTTTTTGTTTTTCACTGTTATAACTGTGCATTACATAATTTAATCTCTTCTGCTGAATCCCTTTATAATCAGTAACTACGGATGCAATTGCATTTCCGGATTCATCCACCGTAACTTTAGCATTACGAGAAAGTAAATTATCCGATGGGCTGTAAATAGAAGTATTTACAAGTTTTCCGCCTTCCGGAGTTATCAATAATGCTTTTCTGTTTCCTGTAAAATCTCCCTGATAACCCAGAGATTCAAACTGACTGGTACATTCAAGCCAAACGGTATCGTTGCTCACAGGCACACATGCAATAACATGATTGAACTGGTTATGAGGAAAGTCCTCAATAATTTCGGGTGCATCATCGCCTGCATGTATCAATGCTACATAACTATTAATACCGGCTTCTTTCAGCAATGCCACCATGTAATTGGATAACGCCTTGCAATCACCATATCCTTTAGTACCCACTTCCTTCGCTTCCCTTGTCTGCCAACCACCAATGCCCAACTGAATACTTATATACCGAGTATTTGCCTGTAAATAATCATATAATTTCTCTATCTTTTTTAGAGTTGATGTCTCTCCCCCTGTAAGTTCTTTCACTTTCGTTTTAATGTTTACAGGCAGTTCGCCTCTATTATTATTAAGTTGAAAATAAAATTTCCCGAAATCCGACCATGTATTAAAGTTACCTTTATAACCTTCCACTTCAAATTCAATGGGTGCTGTAATCACTTCGGGATGCAGGTAATCAGGTATGTAGTTTTCATTCTCATAAGCCATACAATTTTCCAGCTTCCATGTTTGTTGAATTTCTTTTTCGCCTTTATAGATAATGCCGGGATTTACAATATTAATTTCTTTGAATCTGAAATTAATTGATGGCGGATGAATTATCGAAAATGTTGATTTCTCAATTGAAGTATGCTCATTTCTCATTGGTTCCCATTCCGGATAAAACATCATATTCTTCGTTTCTTCTTCAAAAATAAATTCGATGGTATAAGGATAGGGATAACTTTTTTTTTCGAAACTGGCAACCTGATATCTTACATCACTTATTTCATCATCAAATGCTCCTTTACTTATATCTTTTATATTGCTTTTTTTAAGCCGCTGGATTACCTTGCCTGTGGCATCATAAAGGATTCCTTCGAGCGAATTTATTTTAGTGAATTTATCATAATGAACATAGTACACCCCGTGTTTTTCTTCACCACGTTCGTTAAACACAGTAACTGAAAGATGTTCTTTTATAACTGCTTTCCCGGGGTTAATGATGGTGAAAACATGTTCGTCCAACCTTATTACAGCATCTGCATTCTCCTTTAATTTTGCTGGTATCAAATCAACATTATAATTATCCTGTGCAATTATAAATGCTGACAAAAAATAAAATAAAATAAAGAGAACATGTTTCATAATTTATTTGCTTTACAATTTCATTTAACCAATGCCCCTTGTCTTCTGAAACAAATGAACAATCCTTCTTCCTGAAATAAGTAATGGGAAAGTTGCGCGTGAGGCACTATTCTTTTTTATGCTTATTTATTCGCATACCATTATTTATTCTTTTTTAAAACAATCACTTCCGAATGTTTCTGAATTATTTTATTATAGAATTCCGTTAAATAGTGATATTCAGCGGGAGTAAAATTTGTCTTGTAAATGGACAGCTTACTCGAAACACGAACCGTATTATCCGTTACGTCCATTGTATACATAAATCTGCCTGCTCCGTCGGGCAAAGTTATCATTTCCGATTTCGGAAGTTCATCAACAGTATAACCGGCAGGCAGCTTTATTGAAGCCATAAATATCTCTTCCAACGGATAAGTAAAATCTACAGGATAAATTCTTTCGGGAGCTTTGAAAGGATTATCAGTTATTTTACCTGTTATCATCGGGTTCAAATAAACAATTGATTTTGTCAGATTATTATTATCGAAAGAAAAACCATAAGAAACTTTCAATGGAACCTGCGGGTTAATTTTTTCTTCAATTTTAATACTGTCCTTGTGCCAGTCAGGCCTGTCTTCATTTAATTTCTCCCTCAGTATTTTTTCGGCCATACTGTTAAAATAAATTCTTTTTTCGAGTGCTCTGTATCCGCTGCTGGTGATTGAATACATTCCTTTTATTTCACCCACTTCGGCATCCACTTCTGCTGTTATATATTCGAATTTCGAAAATTTTTCGGCAGGTGCTAATGATACAAATCTGGTATCATTTTTTTTAATCAGTCTGCCATTTCCATTCAGGCACCGTTCCGGCAAAAGTCCCGGATAGGAATAAGGTTCAGTGGCATCCATTAATATTTCTTTCCCTCCGATTTTTACTTCTGCAATCACATAATTAAAATCGGAAAGCATAGGAAAATCTTCTTTTATTTTACCATTATTTCTTGTACTTAATATTACAGGATTAGCATCGAAACCCAGCTGGCGAAGCAGATTTACCATTATTAGATTTATTTCGGCAGCAGTTCCCTTTTTATTTTCAATTGTTTTTTTCAAGTCCTGAAAGACGTAAACATTATGTGATGAATTATCATATTTAATGGTTGTGGAAACATACTTGAAGGCAGCGTTAATTTTCTCCATTGAATCAGTTATCGCTTCAATTGATTTTACTATATCTTTCAAACCAGCTGATTCTTTTAGCCGTTCGCCAAATTTTACCGACATTAAAAGCGTATTATTCATATCTGCCCATGATTCAGTAAAATTTTTACTCATCTCACCAGGAAACTGATAACCTGAAAGCTCAAATACCACTTTCGAAATATAGTCGCTCTTTGTTGTTATGAATGATTCATTATGAAATGCAGGCAAGTCTTTTGCAGCAAAAATATATTTTGTTCCTGCAGTATATTTATTGTTATAATTAATAGTGGCGCCTTCCTTTTTATTTATAGCTAAAGGAAAAGAACCGCCCATTATAATTTTATAATGCAGAAAATCAGGTATGGTAAGATTAATTTCGCTCCATTCGCTGGGAATATCCGATTGAAACGCCCATGTGTATGGCTTATTTCTGACAGTAAATGGAGTTTCACGCGTGTACTCCAATTCGAAAATAGAACCTTCCTTTACATCAGGCATTTTTATTTTTTTCTGATAATCATTTTCATAAATTTGTTCGTCAAATATTGATTCCTTCTCCAGTTTTGCAGTAACTGTTTTACCATCTACCAGATTATAAGTACATCCTTTTATATTCGTAATCTGTTCGCTGGTGAGGAAATTACCATTAACATAATTTATTGTTCTGTTGGCGTGGTCGAGTCCGGACTTTTTAAATATCTTGATTCTTAAATGATGAGTAGCATTAAAATAATAGGCATTTTCAAATTTATTCCAGACAAAATATTCATCCGCATAATCATATAATACAACAGCTTCGGCTGACGAATCTTTTTCATAATATTTCATTTCAAGGTCGCGCCTGTCCACCACACCGTATTTTGTATGACTGCGGTCCTGCGCAAAATAATTGCCGGCAAACACGATGCATATTATAATAAGACAAATGATTTTTTTCATCTGCCAAATGTAATTAAATAAACGAATTATTAATGTGCTGAGAAGTAAATTGAGAAATTATTCATGATATGTACTTGTTTCTAAATTTTATTAATCAACCGCAATGATGTCACCCCTGTTTTTCTTCACGTTTGTAATTTCAGTGAATAATAAAAATAATAATCAAGATACTGTACGGTTATTAATGCGCTTAAGTACCAGTAAATATGCGCCATGCAATCATCAGGAAATTTTTTTCAGAACAACCTGTTCCGAATATTTTTTAATCATTTTATTATAAAATTCTTTCAGCAGTCTGTAATTATCAGCTTTATAATTGGTAGTGGTAATTGAAAACCGGCAGGAAACACGAATCAAATTATCGGCTGTATCAACCGAATATACAAATTTCATTCCTCCATCGGGAAGCACAATAGTAGCGGCTTTCGGCATTTCTTCCACTTTATATCCTGCAGGTATTTTAATGGTGGCAACATATATTCTATCAACCGGTTTTTCATATTCAATAGGATACATTCTATCGGAAGCATTAAAAGGATTGTAGGTGATGGCACTGCACAGCACCGGATTCAGATAAATAATACCAGATGAAGAACCGGGATTTTCGGCAGTAAAGCGACAGGTAATTTTCAATGGTTCTCTACTATTATCCTTTCCATCCAGCTTGAAACTGTCAATCTGCCACTGCGAGCGGTAATCTTTAATCATGTTCATCACCTCTTTTTCACTTCCGTCTTTTATACTATGTCTTTCCATCAACCCCATGTATCCGCCGCATGTAAGCGAATATTCTCCGGTCAATCTGCCGTCGGCAGCATTCAAATCAGCTGTAATATATTCATACTTTGAATATTTTTCGGAAGGCTCAAGCGAAACAAAACGTCCACCATTTTTCTTTATCAGCAGCCCTTTCTCATTCAGACATCGTTCGGGCAACAGACCAGGATACGTAAGCGGGTCGGTGGCATCCATCAATATATCCCTGCCACCAAGATTTACTGCTGCTATCACATAATTAAAATCATCAAGCATAGGATAATCCTTTTTAAATCTTCCATTCTGCCGTGTACTTAAAATCACAGGATTGGCTTCAAAGCCCAGTTCGCGAAGGAGTGCCACCAGCAGTAAATTTATTTCGGCTGTGGAGCCTTTTCTGTTTTGCACTACTTTTTTTAAGTCTTGCTGTGCATATATCGTATTGTTCAACCCTTCCCATTTTATATTGGCAGATACATACTTGAATACTGAATTAATAATGGCAATAGAATCTTTCTCGTTGCGAAAGCCATCTGCTATATCTCTCAGATAGCCCCTGCTTTTCATCTGTTCACCAAAATGTTCGTTCTCTACCAAAAATTTATTCAGGTCTTCCCATGTTCTCGAAAAAACCCGAGTAGGACCGTTTGGCCCTTTATACGTAGAAAGCTCGAATTCCGCTTTCGAAATATAATCAGACCTTACCGGCGCAAAAGGTTCTTCTTTGACAGCAGGCAAATTTTTTGTTGCCAGTTTTAGTTGTATACTCGATGTTCCATCTCCCCGTTTATAATCTATAACAGGTTCGCTGTGGTTTACTGCCAACGAATAATATCCGCCCGTAATAATTTTATATCCCAGATTATTGGGGACCATCACATTTATTTCGCTCCACTCATTCGGTATGTCCTCCTGAAAATACCATGTATGCGGCTTGTCGGTAACACTAAAAGGAGTTTCGAGCACATAGCTGAATTCGAATACAGAGCCTTCTTTTACATTAGGCATTATTATTTTTTTCGCATACCTGTTGTTCACCACCTGCTCTTCCACGATGGCTTCCTTCTCCAGTCGGGTAGTTTCTATCTCACCATTTACAAGATTATAAGTAAATCCTTTTATATCCGTTATCCGTTCTGTGGCTCCGAAAGTACTGTGAATATAAGGAATGATATGTGTAGCGCGACCGAGTGCCGACTTTTTAAATACTTTAATACGCAGTTTATAGTTGGTTATAATAACGTAAGCATCTTCAAAGCTGCTCCATTTAAAATAAGTATCTGCATAGTCATATAATACTGCTGCTTCGGCTGACGAATCGCGGTCGTAATATTTCATTTCGAGATCGCTTTTATCCACCACTCCAAACTTTGTAAGGCTGCGGTCCTGCGAAACAAGCTTAACAGAAATCGACAGGAAAAATATTAGCAGATAAAAAATATACTTCATCTGCCAAATGTAATTAAATAAACGAGTTATCAATTGATGGTGAAGTAAATTGGGAAATTATTCGTGATAATTATTTGTTTCGAAATTTTATTTATAAGCCGTAATGATGTCGCCCCTGGTTTTCTTCACGTTATTTATCTGCTTGGTTTGGTTGGTTTTTTAGCCTTGCCAAGGGGATGTTTTTTTGTTACACAGAGTTAAAAGGAGGAGTCACAGAGAACCACAGAGGGAACAAATATAGAATGGTTGTTTTACAAAAAATAAAACTCTGTGGTTCTCTCCCGAAAAATCGGGACAAGTTATGACTTCTCTGATTTCTTCTCTGTGTAACAAAAAATATAACATCGCTATTTATCTCTTTATTCCTTTCTCTTCTTTCGCCTATTCGTAATTCTCCTCCACCCCTCCCCTGGTTTTCATCACGTTATTTATCTGCTTCCTTTGGTTGGATTTTTAGCCTTGCCAAAGTTTTATTTTTTTGACACATAAATTTTAAAAAATCACTTCTCTCCAGAATTTGTTTTCCAAGCCAATTTTTTGGCATGTGGCAATTATTAAAATTCTGATTTTTATTTATCAGTTTTTTAAATTGAAAACATCAGAAAATAATTATCATTCTTAAATCGGTTTTACTTAAATAGTGTAAATATTTTGCTTTTTTCTATTTCCCTGTATTGTTATTAATTCCTGGTTTTTTACTGTTTATTTAATCATTTTGAGCAGAAAATGGAGCATAACACTGCCCGATTAAGTAATTATTCAAGAATTTTATATCTGTAAGTGTTTATTAATTAAGCATTCGCGTGTTACAAACATAAAACAGTACGTTGCAATGTTACTCTGATACGTTGCAATGTTACTCCGATGCG
>CAIQBY010000338.1 GCA_903870175.1 uncultured Bacteroidota bacterium | reverse complement strand
TGATGCTATCGTCAATTTGACGGAGGCATAAACTGTACAATTTGCGACATCGTCAATTTCACGAAGGCATAAACTGTGCAATTTGCGGCATCGTCAATTTGACGGAGGCATAAACTGTGCAATTTGCGGTATCGTCAATTTGACGGAGGCATAAACTGTGCAATTTGCAGTATCGTCAATTTGCCGGAGGCATAAAGTTTATTTTCTACCTCTCCTTCCAATTTTCCTCCTGAACAATTATTTAAAGAACTCCTGCTTCTTTTAAGCTATGCAAAGGTGTGTTAAATTTATTTGTAAAAAGATTTCACTCTTATTAATAAGAGTGGAACTTGTGTATGAATATTAAATAAATACCTTTGTTGTAAACAACTGTATAGAAATGGAAAATAAAAAACTTTCAAAAGAAAAAATTAAATTCGATTTATTAATGGAGTCAAAAGATAAAGTGAAGGAGCTTTTTTTTACCGACTGGTCACTGACAATTCTCTATTATCTCGATATTCAGGCGTTGAGAAACAGGGATTTAAAAATAAAATGCAGTCCTTTATGCGATGGTACTTTGGGAGTGCGATTAAATATGCTGGAAGAAAACGGGCTGATAGAGCGCGTGATGATGGAGAAAAACTGCAGTACTGAAATAATACGGATTACTGCTAAAGGCAAAAAAGCATTGAAGGATTTTGTAAGATTTATGAAAAATTTTGAAGCTCGGAATTAATGGACATCTTTTTTTCCACTAACACTAATTCTGTTTTTTAGTCTTTACCTGTTTTTTATTCCTATTAACGGAAGGCTTTAAATCGCAGGGTTTTAGTATATCAGATACAATATATTTTTCGGAACTGATGTACCCGCTATTGCCATAAGAAATAAAAACATAATAACTGCCTGCGTTCTTTGGTTTTATTATTCTTGTTGAATCGCCTGTATTCCATTTATAAGTTTTGTAACCGGCACCGGCATCTAAATAATTGACACCTGCCGAATCGAAACAGGTAATAACAGGGCGATGCAATTTGAATGGAAGTTCAGGATAATTTTTTACGCGATAAGCAAAAAGACCATTTACTTGTACTATTTTTTTTCCGGAAGGACTTACTATTTCAAAACAAATATCAGTACCAAGATGCCTGCCCAAACCTATAAGAGTATTGCCATCGCTTAATCTTTGAACACTTCCTCTGCCTTCAGTAGTAGTATCTGTTTCGTAACTCCAGACCAATGTGGCATTTTTATTCGTTTCATCCAGCTCAAATTCCATTGCTCTTGCTTTATGAGGAACAGGCGAATCGCCATTGTCGAAAAGCGTATAATGCCCATTTGCCGTCTTTTTAATATCATGTTGCCCATAAAAAGGAACAGGACAATTAATAAACTTAAATTCATTGCGTTTCCCTCCTAACCGCCACATTATAGCACCAGTCTTCCGATTGATTTTAGTAATCTCGTTTAAGTTTTTTGACGATAATAAAATATTACCATCATCATCCAGCGCAAGAGCATTACTGTGAATATCGCCGGGGTCATTCATTAACGAATCAGCATCGGTTACTTTAAAATAATCTTTGCCGCGCCAGTCAAATAGTAGTCTATGCTGTTTATCCTGTTCCTGAATTACGGGAAATAGTAAAGATAACGAAT
The DNA here is from genome assembly GCA_903870175.1 of uncultured Bacteroidota bacterium. Taxonomy (GTDB): domain Bacteria; phylum Bacteroidota; class Bacteroidia; order 2-12-FULL-35-15; family 2-12-FULL-35-15; genus 2-12-FULL-35-15. Next base: position 3,281 of record CAIQBY010000338.1, on the reverse strand, counting down.
CTTTTTTTAAAGTTTTGGCTATGTCAGGATAATTTGATAAACTTATTTTCGCCTTTTCCATCCCCAGCAATATCACATTACCGTTTGGCAAAATCAATCTGTCGTGCGAATCAAGCCGAACATTATTTTTAGTAGTAAAGGAATCAACCACCTTGAATGTGCTATCAATAAAATACAAGTATGAATTGGATTGATAAACCATCAAGCCCTTCCTCTGCATCGTGAAATCGAAAAAAGCTTTATTAGGCTGATAATAGATAACGTTAATATCCTTATCCAACACTATTGACCCGTTTATTGACGTTAAGAAATAATATCCTTTAATATCTGTAGTATCATATCGGGTTACTTTATATTCAGGCAATTGCTGCGCAATTACAAAAAAAGGAATTGATAAAATAAATAGTAAGAAAAACTTTTTCACATTAACTGTTCTTATAAAATAAAGGTAAATGTCTTAATAAATCTCTCATCTATCTTTATTTTTGTTTCGATTGGCAGAAGGTCTCAAATTGCAAGGCATTAACATATCAGCCACGTTAAATTTTTCGGAACTTATATAACCGGCATCACCATAAGGAGTAAAGACAAAGTAATCGCCTGCTTTCTGTACTTTTATTATTCTTGTCGAATCACCTGTACTCCATTTATAGGATCGATATCCGGCACCTGCATCCAAATAGTTGACACCAGCAGAATCGAAACAGGAAATAACAGGACGATGCAGTTGAAAAGGAAGTACTGAATAATTTTTTACACGGTAAGCAAAAAGCCCATTCACATGTAATATTTTTTTTCCGGAAGGACTTACCACTTCAAAACAATCATCACCACCACGATGCCTTCCTAAACCTATCAGCGTACTGCCATTGTTTAACCTTTGAACACTACCCCTGCCATAAGCATTTGCGTCTGTTTCGTAACTCCAAACCAGTGTAGCATTTTTATTGATTTCGTCCAGTTCAAATTCCATTGCTCTTGCATTATGAGGAATAGGCGAATCGCCATTATCGAAAAGTGTATAATGTCCGTTTGGCAATTTTTTAATATCATGTTGCCCGTAAAAAGGGACAGGGCAGTTAATAAACTTAAATTCATTTCGCTTCCCTCCCATCCTCCAGATTATTGCACCGGTCTTCCGATTGATTTTAGTTATCTCATTCAGATTTTTTGACGATAATAAAATATTACCATCATCATCCAATGCAAGTGCATTGCTGTGAACATCGAAAGGCTTAACTATTAAGGAATCGGCATCGGTTATTTTAAAATGTTCCTTGCCATGCCATTCAAATACTACATTGTGCTTTTTATTCTGTTCCTGAATTACAGGGAACGTTATATTTAAAGAATCGTATTTGAAATTTTTGACTATATCAGGATACTTTAGTAAATTTATTTTCACTTTTTCACATCCTAACAAAAGAAGATTCCCGTCTGGTAAAATTAATCTATCGTGAGGATCCAGCTCAATATTATTTTTGGTTGTAAAGGAATCAACCACATGGAATGTGCTATCCATAAAGTAGATGTTATCAGAAGTTTCGTAAACCATCAGCCCGTTCTCCTGCATGGTAAAATCGAAAAATAATTTACCTGGTTTGAAATAAATAACGTTTATGTCTTTATCCAATATTATTAACCCTTGAGTTGATGTTAAGAAGTAATATCCTTTAATATCTGCGGTATCATATCGGGTTGCTTTATATACGGGCAATTCCTGTGAGCATAAAATAAAAGGAATTGATAAAATAACAATAAAGAAAAGCTTTTTCACTATGCTGTTTTTATGAAATATAAGGAAAATAATAAATCAATAATATAAATAAAATGAATGCCAAAAGTAGAATAAAATAATTAAACAAGTAATTTTATAAATGCAATAGAAATTAAATGAATCAGGAAAATTTGTTACTGTAACATATAGAGTAAGGTATAATTTAATTGATATTTTAAAATATTTGAGAGGTTCTTTTTTATAATGATAATTGCTGATTAACACTATTTATGCTACTTTTGCCCAATACTGTTCCAATAAAAGTTATTTGCACTGATATAGATATATAGTAAATATTCAAATGAAAAACATTGTATTTATAGTTATTTTATTTTTTCCCTGTTTGTTGAATGCACAGGATTTGCCTGTATATAAGGCAATACAATATGATGCTTCCAAAGTTGAAGGATATTTTTTCCTGACATTCAGGGACAATATAATAATAATTGATAAAAACGCAAATGTTGTTTATTATAAAACTTTTCACGAAACAGTTAATGATGTTTTTAATTTTGCATTGGTGCGGAATAAAAGGATGGTTTTCTCCACATCAGAAAAATTGTATATCATGGATAGCACTTTCCGTTTGACAGATTCATTTGCCTGCAAAAATTCAATAAATTTCGACCATCACGACAATATTATTTTGCCTGATGGTCATCTTCTTTTGTTAGGTTCTGAAGCGATAAAACTTGATTTAAACCATTATCCTGAATATAAGAATATTTGGAAAAAAGATACTCTGACTATCTCCGAAGCCGTAATTCAAGAACAGGATGTACAAACGAATGTATTGTTTGAATGGCATGCCAAAGACCATTTTTCCTTGACTGATGTCGACTCTTTTTATGTTAACCGTAAAAATTTTCCTGCCTGGACACATAGTAATGCTTTAGCAATGGATGATGACGGTAATATATTATTATCGTCACGCAATTTCTGCGAAATAACAAAAATAAACCATAAAGATGGTTCTATAATCTGGCGATTCGGTGGTAAACACAACGAATTTAAGTTTGTAAATTGCCCTGTTCCTTTTTATGGGCAACATGATATTAAAAAATTACCAAACGGACATTATACACTTTTTGATAATGGTAATAATAAAATTTCCCATGGTGCAAGGGCTATGGAATTTGAATTGGATGAAAAAAACAAAGTTGCTACTTTAATCTGGAGCTATACTTTTGATAAAGACATGAAGAGCTTAGCGCGGGGAAGTATGCAACGGCTTGAGAATGGAAATACACTTATCAATTTCGGGTTTGTTTCCTGCGACAGTGCTTGTTTTGTTGTAGTTAATCTTAAAGGAGAAAAAATTTTACAGATGAATGGCAATCCTACTTATAGAGTATTTAATTATCCTGCTTTGCCATTTCAATTGCATCGCCCTGTTATTAGTTGCTTTGATTCGACAGGTGTAAAATACCTTGATGCCGGTGCAGGATATAAAACCTATAAATGGAATACCGGAGATTCAACAAGAATAATAAAAGCATCCAAG
>CAIQBY010000337.1 GCA_903870175.1 uncultured Bacteroidota bacterium | reverse complement strand
CTTTCTTGTTTCTCACAGTAGCTTTGTCGGTTCTCATAATGACTTTGTTGTTTCTCAAAATAGCTTTGTCGTTTCTCATAATAGCTCTGTTAAACGACATAATCGTTTGTTGGTTTCTCACAATAGCTTTGTCGTTTCTCACAGCATCTTTGTGAAATGACACAATCGTTTGTTCCTTTCTCACAATAGCTTTGTTATATCTCACAGCATCTTTGTTAAACGACACAATCGTTTGTTGGTTTCTCACAACAACTTTGTCGTTTCACATAACAGCTTTGTGAAACCACATAGTCGTTCTACTCGCTGTTTTTTTACAGCATGCCTTTATTTGATATTCTAACACATATATTGGGAGGGCAAAAATAAATGGCACAATATACCATAAGCATAGCAAAATGTCTTTTGCAGGTTTATTAGGGGCTATTTTGAGGTTTTTGAGAATTTGATAAAAAGGGAGGTAAAATGCGAAAAAAGTTAGAAAACTTTTATATAGTGAAAAAAGGCTCATAAAGGCATCAATATGTAATTTTATAAAATGTTGCTTTGAAATAAAAAATAAAACAAATTGATTTAATTTGTATTTGGCATTATTAAAATTACTACATTTGTTTTATTAAATAAAAAGAATAATGTAAAAATAAAAAGAAATTAAAAATATAGCGTTTAGCTAATAATCCTGTTGTTGGAAAGTCGAAAAATAAAGTAAACAGGGAAGTTCAGCAAACGCTCACGTAAAGCGTGAGCGTTGCTTTACTTTGTTTACGGGGATTCGACTCCCTCAACAGCAAGTAAGGCAATTAGCTCACGCTGATTTTTTATATATACCCAAAGAAAAAACAACTAATAAATAATAACAACCAAAAACCAAAACAACATGAAAAAACAATTACTAATTATTATGGCATTCGCTTTAATCGGCTTGAGCTTTAACAAAACATTTGCACAATGCCCATATACTGCAAATTCTTACAGTATGGGTACATTAAATATAACAACCACTCAACAGACTGCGACAGCATCTAACGGTGATTATTATTTAATGAACTTAATGGTTGACGACACAATTATTATTCAAGCGGTAAGTATTCCTGATATGGAAATTACTATATGGGACAGCGGCTTCAACATAATTACTTCTTCAAGTGTTGGGAACTTGCAATATATAGTTCTTTCGGTAGGAACTTATTATGTTCATTTTTCCGACCCAACTTGTTTAGAAGACGGTAGCGCTTTAGATAATTTCACTTATGTAATCCAACACCAAACAGGCGGAGGTAGCACAGGTACAGGAACACAAGGAAATCCAGTTGGTTCAATCGCTGGAAATTATTTTGTACAAGGTGTTTCAACTGTTACAAATTCAATTACCATTCAAAGCCCTGAACCAACAGCAACAACAATAGATTTTTATGCTTCTGATTTTTCACACACTACAATTTATGATTCATTAATCGGTCAATCAATAAGCGGTGCTTGGAATTTAGATATGGGAAGTTTACAACCAAATGCAATTATTTGGGTAAAATATTATGACAACACGCATACATATTTAGATAGTTCTTATGCCTATACTCCAATAATAATTGCAAAACCACAATGGTTGTTATCAATAGGAACTGTTACAAGTGTTAATTTGACAGGTACAACAGTAAATATGTTAGGTCATTTTAATTTACTTCCTCAAACTCCTACAATGCCAGACGACATCCCTGGATTGAAAAATTTACCCTTTGAAATACTCTCTCCCGATGTTAGTTTTAATATTGACTTTGATTGTACAAACGGAACAGCAACAGCAAACAGCCCGAACGCCAATTTCAATATGAATGTTTTTAATCAACAAACATTTACATATAGTTATCCTATTTCAATAGGTGCAACACTTTCATTTCCTCAACCCGACTTCAATCCAAAAATCACAGCCGAAGGCACATACAACACACCTCCATATAATTTAAACTGGCCACTTGCAAAAATTTATCCATTACTACCTTCACCAATTCCGGTAATTAAAGTTGATGGAGGATTAACAATTGATGGACAATTAAAAGGAAAAGTACAATATGGTTATAACGGAACTTATAGTGCTTGGGGTATTGACACAGCAAGGGTTACAGCAAAAGTAAATGCAACCGCAACATTAAGAGTAAAAGCGGATGCACTTATTGCATCAGCAACTGGAACATTAATTGCAAAGGGTTCTATTGGTGCAGGTTTATATTATAGTGATTTTTACAATAGTGCTTTTACCAATAAAACACAACCGCTATTTGGTATGAACTTACAAATTGCAGGTTCACTTGATGCTCAATTAGGTTGGGGACCTTTCAGCCACAGTTGGCATTGGGACAAAACTTTTTATGATAAAACTTGGGGAGACCAAATACGAAGCCCATTTGAAAGAAAAATTTGGGATAGAGTTGATGCCTTTGGAAATTATTCGCAAATGCTTTTAACAAATCCATATTTGCAAACACCCAACTTTTTTGCACAACCTAATATGAGTGCAAACGATTCTACATTATATGTTGTTTGGCTTGACCACAGCGGAAACAACACAGATATTTTATTTAACAAGTTGGATTATTCAACAAGCACCTTTTCAACTCCTTTAACTGTAACTTCAGCAGAAGTTATTTCAAATCCTAAAGTAGCAATCTTGCCAAGTGGCAACGCACTTTTATCTTGGACACAAAACAGATATACAGATGCAACATTTGATACAACTACAATGAACTTAAACGACTTGTTCAAAGCGCAAGATATTTGGGTTTCGCTATACGACAAAACAACAAATACATTTGTAACACCACAAATATTAAGTGATGATAATTCATCTTTAGAAAGCGGAAGAGCAGAAGGAAACGCAAATATTATTATGGGCAAAGGTAATTACGGACTTATCACTTGGGTTGTAAATAATGATACGACAAACACTAATGCTGATGTTTGGTATTCAACAGTTGCAGAAGTTACAGGTAGTGTAATAATCGGAAATCCTGCACAATTAATAAACCTACCCGGTACAAATAAGTCTATAAATATTGCTTATTATGATTCAATACACGCAGTAGCTTGTTGGATAAACGACCCTGACGGAGCAGATAGCACTTTAAACAGTCAAGTTTTATATCAAGTTTGGACACAAACTGGCGATACAACAGGTACTTGGGGGACTAATGATGTTTTAATTGCAAATGATGGAGCAACTAGTTTTGATGCGTTAAGTACAGATTTTAATGGCGTTTACGGTGCAGTTGCTTGGACATCTACAAACTATGATGCAAATGGACATTTCGCAAAAAGAATTACAGCTGATGCTTGGGATTCGGGCTTGGGGCATTGGGCAGCACCTTCAATGGCAGAAGATTCAAGCTATACATTTAATCAACCAAAAGTTTCTGTAAATAGCAATGGCTTTGTTGCGCTTACTTATCAAGACATTGCAATGTTCAACGACACTTTACACCCTGACGTTGGTCGTTTAAATCTATATTTAAATGATTCACAAAACAACCCAACAACTTGGACAACAAATAATGGAAACCCATTTTTAGGCGACCCTGCTGTGTTTGATTGGGATTTGAATACCACTTATGGAAACTTAAATAATTTCTACATTATAACACAAGAGGCAGACACCACAACTGGCAATGCTCCTGTTAGCCCACCAAACGGAGTACGTTTCGGAAACAATTATTTAAATCTTGTATTTCGCGCATTAGATGTTACTCCTTCTGTTGTAACTGATATTCCAGAACCATCAACATTTGCAACCTTTACAAAAGGAAATTTATTTGATTACAATTTATATCCTAACCCAATATCAACTTATACAACAATTGAGTACAGTATAAATAATCAATCAAATGTTATTATTGAAATCTACGATTTGCTTGGAAATAAAGTTACATCAATATTTAATGGAAGACAAAGTGCAGGAACTTATAAAGCAGTTTTTGAACCGAATGGAATAGTAAACGGTATTTATTTATGCAAGGTAACTGTAAACAATCAGACAGTTGTTAAGAAAATGGTAATTACAAAATAAAAATAAATTATAAACAATTAAAAATAAGAAAAAATGAGAAAAACAGTCTTCCTTCTAGCAATGTGTAGTATAGCTTACATTAATAATGTTAAAGCTCAACTGAAATTTAAAAACAATGAAATCACTCCGATTTTCATATCAATAGTATATTATGACGCAACAGATGATTATAGGGGTTATACTTCAGAAGGTTGGTTTAAGGTAGAGCCTAACTCTATTGTAACCATTATCCCAACAATTAAATATGATACCTATTATTATTATGCTAAAGATGGCAATGGCGCTGAATGGACTGGTAACGGGAGGTATAAATTTGTAATTCATTCTAGAGAAAGTTTTAAATTTAAAAATGCAGACATGGCTTATAACGAAAGTTACTTTGACCATAAAGTATTTAAGAATTTCAAGAAAATTAAATGCGGGACCGCAAGAGAATATATGATTAGTTTAGGCGAAGGAGAAGATTAACATTACAATAGCTTTTTAGCCCTTGTTGGTCTTCCTGAAAAGTTAGCAGAAATGCGGACTTTGAAGGTATTATTTCGCCTTCAAAAATTCAAACTGAAACAAAAACTCTTTACAAAATAATGTAAAGAGTTTTTTGTTTTAAGAATATTCGACCCCGCTGGGGTCGTGAGGTGTGTTGGGATAACTTACATCAACCCGACTTAAAGGAATTTCGCCCCCCATATTCCCTATTTCAACGGATTTACCATATCCCGCCCTTTTTTAGTCCCCCGTAGGCCCTAAGCTGTAACAATTTTCCACAACGGTAGGCGCGAAGCTGAAGCGTTGAAAGTGCGGTGGGGCTTCGTGACATTTATAATAAGTAAGTTGCACTTACATTACTCCCCACTTAAATCCTCTCACTTAATTTTATCGGACTTTGCTCGTTTGCACTACTCATCCTCCATTCCTGTGCAAAATTTACAAACCCTGCTTCTACCGGATTATCGTGTATATAATCTACTTTCTGTTTTATCATTTCGGGCGAGTATAAAAAGAAAGGATGATTATCGTGTTTCCAAAACTGGAACTTTTGTTTTTGAGAACTTATGCTTCCATAGTATTCAAATTTATTAAGCATCCATTCTTTACGGCTTTCCTGCGGATTTTCCTCTATTGCTTTTATCAGTGCTTTTGCTGTAAAGGCTTTTAAATCCCTTAAGGTATTCGACAACTCACCATTCTCGGAATAGGTAATAAAGTGAACATGACTTGGCATTATTACATAACAATATATTTTCAGGTTCTTGTGCTTTTGACAATAAGCAATACTTTCAACTAAAATTTCCTGATACTTTCTTCTTACAAAAACATCTATCCATCCTGCCACACTAAAACTTACAAAGTAAATTCCATCGCTGTGGGTTTTATATTTTTCCGACATTTTATTTTTTAGCGAAGGTAGGTAAAGGAAACTGGATAAAGGGAATTACTTTTGGTAAGCAAAGCTTACAAGGAATAAAATGTCACGAAGCCCCGCCGCACATTCTTTCACTTCAGCTTCGCGCCTACCTTTTTGTTTGCTCAGGATTTAACAAGCGGTATGTATAGCTATACTCTTGTGGTAGATGGAAAAATATTTGCAACAAAAAAGATGGTGAAACAATAAAATGAAACAATTAATTTAAATTTAAACCTGACAGATTTGAAAATCTGTCAGGTTTTTTTGTGTTGGTATGGATACTTCGGCATTTCGGCAGGCTCAATAACCAAAGCTCAGTAACCGCGGCATGCTCAGTGACTGCGATAAACTTCCAACTGCGCCGGATTGTCGTGGAAATCCTTTTTATTCTTTTTTTTCGAAAGAATAAAAAGATTGGAACAAAAGCGGGAAGGAACTTGATGAATGGCAGAAAGGTGATTCGCCCAAATAAAAAACTCTTTACGAAAAAATAAATCGTATTTTTATTTCTAAATTTCCTTACACATTATTCGGTATTAAAAAAAATAATATGACCAATATCATGTTTTGAAAAGCCAATAAAGACAATTGTTCATAAAAGAATCCGATTGTTTACAACTGTGAAAATTTTCTGTGTTTAGTCTGTATAACTTGCACCCGATTTTCGAACGCAAAATTTTTTCAATCTTATATATTTATGACAGTATTACAAATGCCAATCCAAAAGGACTATTCCAAAACAGCAGCCTACACTTATAGTGAAGTGTTAGAGAAATGCCTTATTTATTTCAAGGATGATGAGCTAGCAGCTACCACCTGGATAAATAAATATGCAATGAGAAACAAAGAAGGTAAATATCTGGAGCTTACTCCGGATGACATGCACAAACGCCTTGCACGCGAATTTGCACGTAAAGAAACCGAACATAAAGAAAAGACACATCTTAATGGAAGTTTCAAGTTGTTATCTGCTTATGGACAGGAGCGCGAGTTTCTGGACGAAGATAAAATACTTGCCTATTTCAAGGAGTTCAAATACATCATTCCTCAGGGAAGTGTGATGTCGGCACTTGGCAATCCATTTGTTATTGCTTCG
>CAIQBY010000336.1 GCA_903870175.1 uncultured Bacteroidota bacterium | reverse complement strand
TTTTAGGGCTTATAAAGAAGGTGATTTCCTACACAAAACCTCTCACTCATAAAATCATCTTCTCTTAAAATGCTTCTATTGAAGTCTGTTTTTTCTTATTCTTATATTTTTTGAGGGTTGTGCAACAGTTACTTATGTTATGCGTTAGTGATTTCTTTCATGCCATTCACGTTACTTGTAAGTTTTAATTTCATTCATTAAGTATGGAACTATACTGTCGTTGACAATTCTTTTTCTAAACGAGTTGACTTCACTTTCAGTTATATTAGTTTTTTTAGCACGCAAAAAACAAATAATTAATTCCCTATTGTCTTCAAGTGTAAAGTTAAACTTCTCTGGTGTATAAAGTTTATTACCAAATTTTTTATATAAATAGTCGTGTGAACAATTACAATAAGTGATTTTCTCCTCTTCATTTAAAAAGTCTATTCTACTGTCTGCAACACATTGGTCAATATAACTATCTCTTTTTTTATTATTACCGCCATTTGTTAGAAAATATGAAACAATAAGAACAGGTATTCCGATTAACAAAAGTTTTTTTGTAAACGCTAAATACTTTTCTTTTGCGGGGTGGTTTTTATACACAATATTAAATTTAAGTAACAGAAATAGTATAAATGCAATTGGCAAAAGCCATAAACTTGAATGATACAAAGTGTCAAAATAATTGTCCATAATTTTTGTTTTTTTAATTGCTCGTTGCCAAATTCTATTTAGTTCGTTTCAAGTTAGCACGTCCCCGAGCCTTGCCGCTATCTTATATATACACGAACTCCCATTCTCATAATATCTTAATTATCAAATAGAGTTGTTTCGTTTTTTATATCACCTTTGTTTTTAATAGTAGTACAAACATACGCTTAAATCAATTACTATTTGTTTTATTTATAATCTTCTCCCCAATTCCCCACACCATATATATAAGAGTAAAACCAAAACAATTTCAATCTATTTCCAACCTTTATAAAAATAAACAATAATAAAGTATTGAATAACCAATTACTTTAATTATTTTTGTGTCAAGATATTTATATTCCTTGGAAATCACGAAGTAATTTATTCTTCAATTTCATCCCTGACCATCTATCTGCACACGGTTAAAGGGAAGCTTTCCTCAAGATTTAAAAGCAAGATTATCGTTCTTTAAAAAGGTTAAAAGTTCGGGAAAATCTCTTTTTTGAAAAAAATAAGATGTAAAAACAAGGTTTTGAGCCATCGGAAAAAGCAAAAATAAGGTCGCTTTCCAGTAAACTATCAAAAGTTGCTTAAAATAATGTATTGATTATAGGTGTTTTAGCATTTGGTGCACCAAAAGTGGAAAATGGTGCAGCAAAAGTGGAAAAATGGTGCACCAAATGAAATTTGAGATTTAGCCTTTATAATAAATGGAATAATAAACAGTAAAAAAACAAATAAATAATAACTAAAAACAAAAATCATGAAATTATCCATCAAAATTTTGCTTTACTATTATTATTTAATCAGGAATTAGCCCTTTGACAAACTCAGGGTGACAGAATTAGGAATGAAGTCTCGCAGAAATGCGGGACTTTTTTTATTACACAGACTAATAAACCAATGAACTGATAAACTATTGAACCAAAACAACTTTTCAACAATTTCTTTCTCAAATAACACATAATCAACTTCTTTTTATTAACAATGAAAATGAACCCGAAAAACACCATAAGTTCTGATTACTTTTGGGCAACAAAATAAATATTTATTAAAATAAGATGCTTACACGAATAACATTAATCAACTCGAAAGTCTTTGGAAAAGCAGAGTTAAAACTCGATAATTGCGATTCGATGCAATTGGTAGGACCTAATAACATCGGGAAAAGTACATTGATATATGCGCTTAACTTTTTGTTTGTGGTGGATGGTCAAAAGATGTCGTTCAGCGGTCAGCGAAAAGGTGATAAGGAAACGATACATCACTATTTCCCTACTCATAATAAAAGCTTTTTAATTTTCGAAATAAACAAACTTGGTTATTATTGTATCCTCGTGAAACGTAATACTGACGGTGAGTTGGAGTATTATAAAATAGAAAGTGAATACAATGAAGAATTCTTTTTTGAGATGGAAGGCACGCATCAGCGACTGCTGGATTTTAATGAAGTAATCGAAAGGCTGAATAAGAAAGGGATTGCGCATACCAAGTTTGCAACAAAGACTGATGTATTTAATCATGTATATCATCGCGGCATAAAAAACAATGCAGTGGTATGGCTTGAGGATACTGTGAAAGCGGATGGATTGAGCAATAATTTCTCGAAAGTATATCGCTACTTAATCAACTCGAAACTGATAACGAATAAAACATTAAAAGATTCGTTGATTATTGCTGATAACAGAGAGAATGAAGGGTTGAATTTTTCGCAAAAGAATAAAAAAGACATCGTTGATTTATTACGTATTAATGATGAAATAAAAAATATTAAATCGGTACGCGAAGATTTTCTGGAGTTCCGTGAGCAAGTGAAATTGTATAATTCGAAAACAAAAATAGTTCAGGAATTATTGTATGCTTTCAATCATGCCTACACCACTGCGATTCCTGAATTGGAAATTACAATACTTGATAAGGCAAAAAATATTTCGACTATTCAAAATGAAATCAATGAAATATTAAAACCGAAAGAGCTCAAATACGCTTCTCGCATAGGCGAAAAGAATTCTGACATCAGGAACATAGCAAATACATTATTTGAAAAACAAACTGAACTGGAGGAAATAAATAAGTTTGAAACCATTGATTTCCTTAAAGAATCGTTGCATAATCTGGACAAGGAGCGTAAGGAAATTGAAACAAGAATTACAACAATCGAAAGTCAAAAACTATCGAGCAAACAATTGGAGTTGCGCCTTGATAAACTGAATCAGCAGATTACTTCCCATCAAAATCAGATTGAGAATTATAATAATTTATTGATTCATAAAATTTCGGATAATGAAGGAGTGAAGAAACTTCTGAATTCAATACTTTCGGAACAGGTTACCAGCTTGCCAAGCAAACAGGTTAAGAAATCGATAAAGAAAATATCTGATAAAGTATTGAATATTTTTGATGGTGAAATTGATATTACTAAAGGAATCACGTTGAAAGAATTCAAATCGATAAAGGAATTAAAGGAAGAATTAAAAGCGCTGGAAGCAGAGAAAAAACAAACTGAAGAACTTTTAAAAACCGTTGTAGATAAAGAGAAAACTGATTCGAAATTAAAAGCAATTCTCCATGAAATAGATTTAATAAAAGAGAAGATTAAGCGAATTGAAGGGAAGCCGCATCTCGAAAAAATTATTCATACAGTTGAGCTGGACATAAAAAAATTAAATCTTGAGAAAAAGGAAATAGAAGATTTGTTATCAGCTTTGGTGAAAGAAATTTCTGAAAAAGAAATTAATTTGGAGAAATTGCAGGATGAAAAACGCAACATGGAGAATCGTGTGAAGGAGTTAAAAGAACGTAAACTGGAAACTGAAACACTTGATGTAGAGCCTGCAGAATATGAAACAAATGATAATCTGGATTATATTTATTCTAAAATTTCTATTCATCAAAAAGACAGAATTGAATTGAAAGCAAAGAAAGATGCTTCATTCGATAACTTAAAATACAGATTGAAAAACAGCAGTGCCGATGAAGTTCAATTTATAAACTTTGTGGAAGAAGAAATTGCCTGCCTATCAGATAAGGAAAGAAGTATTGATGGTTTGTTGCAAAGTATTTCAACACAGTTTGCGAACCCTGCTTACACATTAATTAAGCGTTACGAGGAGTTCAAAGCATTTGTTTATACTAAGTTTAATGAGAAACTTTCTCAGACTCGTATCTCCAATATTGAATCAATGAAAATTGAATTGATTGATAATGAAAAAATATTGGGTGAGTTGAAAAAGATAAGTTCGATACAGGAATTCAATGGTCAAATGAGTTTTGAATTTGATCAATCTGAAAACTTAAAAGTATTGAATGCATATCTTGACAGCGGAAGAAAAGTTGATTTTAATGAGTTGTTTAATATAGAATTATTATTGCATATACATGGTTCTGATAAACGAGTGGATCTTGCAAATCAAGTAGAATCGGATGGTACAGACAGAATGATTCGTTTGGTTATGATTATGTCAATCATTAATAGATTGGCTGTTACGGATGAAAATAATAAGATTGCATTATTTATTGATGAGGTTGCAACCATTGATAAACAGAACCGTCCGGAGATTGTGAAGTTCTGTAAAGAACATTATTTTATACCTGTATTTGCAGCACCGGATGCAGTAGAAGGTTTCAATAAATATTATTTTATTTATCCTTCCAAAACAAAAGTGAACATCAATGAAAAGCACAATGCTGTTATTGTTGAAAGAAACGGAGTTGTTGAAAAGCCAATTACTAAAAAAGTTAAGTAAATGAAAGCAGAACCAAGAACCATACTCCGCTTTCTGTTAGAGTACTTTGATATTATCACTGATTTGTATGATACTCAATCGAAGGACGGAATTATTACGTTTGAAGTTTTAAATCAAATTACGGAGAAACATGGATTTGATATTAAAATTCAATTGCTCGAATATAAAGTACTGAGTAATGTAAATGAGAATTATGAAATACGTACGGTATATTATAATTTGATTGAATTTATATTAAGTGAATTCAAACCGATGTTGCCGGAAACAATTGAAAAATATCATATTTCAATTGCCGAACTTTTCAGAAAGATAAGAGAACAATTAAATGGCGATAAGGTGCTGTTGAATCAACGGATAGCTGAATTAAGTAATGAAATTCGTTCGTTTTATGAAATGGTAGAGAAAAATACTATCAGCTTATTGAATGAGACACGAGAATTAAAAGCAAATGTTAAGAAGGTTGATTATCGCGAAAAAATTATCCGTGCATCCCGCTGGATTGACGAATATATTATTCCACTTAATAAAATACTGGACATAAATCATAGTGCATCTATTGCAAATAAATTATATGATGTATCGGAGTTTTCAAATAAATACCGTTTGAATTTTGATGATGAAAATACTAGAGTGCAGTTTGAAAGATTGTATTTTCAATTAATACAGGTAAACGATAATTTATTGCGTCAGTCAAAAATATTGACCAATGAATTGTTGCCGTTGATTGAACGTATTCGTACGGAATCAATAATATTAACCGGTTGGATTACATATTTAAAAAATCCTTATAAACAGAAAGCACCTAAAATTCTTAAACGCAAAGAAGTTACAGTTTATTCTCCCGACACATTTTTTAACGCCGCTGAAATATTTGAGCAGTTTAAAAATGAAGAGGATGTTTATTTTGACGAGGAAGAAGTGGAAGCAGAGAAATGGATTTTCGATAAAGAACATTATACTCAAAAATTAAAAGAAAATCTTCCGGTAGATAATTTCTTTAAATGGTGTAATAAAACATTGAAAGATGATTATAAGAAAGTAGAGATTGAAAAATTCTTTGCTCTTACAAGTCTTGCTTTTGATGAAAACTTATTGCTGGAATACACCGCCAAACCTGAGTATGAGAAAATAAAAATTAACGATTTAACATTAACAGTACCAAAAATAAAAATAAATAATCATGGAATTTCCTAATCATCATCGTCAGATAGTAGAAGATTTAATGGCGGGTAAATTTATATTGCCTACCGAAAGAACTTTCGAAGTGCTTAAAGAAAATGAAGATTTCTACGAACATTTTTTTAAAGCTTCATTTAATTTCGAACTCAAATTTACGCAGGATTATGCTTATTTGGTTTCTGATGAAACGAATGAAATGCTGTCGCGCGATATGTGTATATTCATTGCTTTGCTAAGCTATGAACTTGACAGAGATGGTAAAAATTTCCTTGAACGGATTCAATACAGTGAGTTTGAAATAGAAGAAATTGAAAATTATTTTACCAATTCTTCTTACATCGATTTGATTTTATCAAACAAACAATTGAAAGATGCGGAGTCGCGAAGAAATTTTATCAATACACTTAACCGCAGGAATATCATTGAAAAGATAGGCGACAATAGATTTGTGTTTACTTCTGCTCATAAATTCTTTATGGATTTTGCAAGTGATATTGTGAAGTTTGAAAATGTGAAGGATTAGTTTTCTTTCACAAAGACGCAAAGGAATAAGATTTATTAATTGATAGTGCCAAATATTATATTTGGCACTATTTGTTTTTACTACCTTCGCAACTTTATTTTAAAAAAGAGATTTGTAATTTCGTATCCATTCGTTATCCGTATTAAATGTATCCATCTTTATATTACGCAATCAAAGATTTATTCGGTTTGAATATTCCTTTTCTGAAAATGATTCAGAGTTTTGGATTTTTTGTAGCCATCGCATTCCTTGTTGGTGCTTATTTCTGGACTAAAGAATTAAAACGAAAGGAACAACTTGGTTTGTTAAGCACTACTACCGAAAAAGTTCTTATTGGTCAAAAGGCTACGATTGCTGAACTTATAACATCCGGAATTCTTGGCTTTCTGATAGGATATAAATTATTTTATGTTGCTTTTAATTTTACAGCATTCACTGAAAATACTCAAGGTTTCCTGCTTTCGCCTAAAGGAAATTTTATTGGCGGGCTTGCATTGGCTGCAATATCAGCGTATTTAAAATATCGTGAAAAAGAAAAAACAAAATTGCCCGAACCTAAATGGATTGAAGAAACCTTGCATCCGTATCAGCAAGTTGGAAATCTTACGTTAATAGCTGCTTTCGCAGGATTGCTCGGTGCAAAAATATTTCATAACCTGGAGAACTGGGATGATTTTATGGCAGACCCTGTTGGTTCTTTGCTTTCTTTTAGCGGACTAACCATGTATGGCGGCCTTATCTGCGCAACAATTGCATGTGTTTATTATGGAAAGAAAAAAGGAATTACTGTTACTCATTTAATTGATAGTGCTGCTCCTTCCCTTATGTTATCGTATTCTGTTGGGCGCATTGGCTGTCAGGTGGCGGGCGATGGCGACTGGGGCATTAATAATATTGCGCCAAAACCAGGCTGGCTAAGCTGGGCACCCGATTGGGTTTGGAGTTACGATTATGCACATAATGTAAATTCGATAGGTGAACCGATTGCAAATTGTTTTGGTGAAAGATATTGCAATCACTTAGTACCACCCGTATTTCCTACGCCTTTTTATGAAACCCTGATGTGTTTGTTTTTGTTTTTAGTGCTTTGGAATATGCGCAAGCGAATAACAACTCCGGGTGTTTTGTTTAGCGTTTACCTTATCCTGAATGGTATTGAACGATTCACAATTGAACATATAAGAGTAAATACACTTTATCATATCGGCGATTTTGGATTTACACAAGCTCAACTTATTTCTACACTTTTATTCTTTACAGGAATTATCGGTGTGTTTTATTTCAGAAAAAAGGCAAAGGTTCAATAAATCTTTACTTTAATCAGAAATCCATTCGATTTTTAGAAAACGACCGTTATTTAAAAAAAACGTTCGTTTTATTTTAAAAACGGTCGCTACTTTTTAAAAACGGTCGTTTTTTAAAAATAACGGTCGTTTCCTTTCAACAAACGTTCGTTTTATTTTAAAAACGGTCGCTACTTTTAAAAACGGTCATTATTTTAAAATAACGGTCGTTTCCTCTGAACAAATGGTCGTTTTATTTTAGAAACGACCATTTGCTAAAATTTCTTTAAAATTGATAGAGTAAAGCCTTCTTCAAATAAAAAAAATAAACTTTAATTTATCAATGAAGCCGTGCAACTAATTTTCATTAATTTGCATCTTTAAAGAAACCTTAGTTAAATTAAACAAAATAGAATAAAAATACCTTTATGAATACCAAGATTAAAAGCATTATTTCTCAGTCAGCATTTATTACTTTTTTACTAATTAATTTTTGCAGTTTCGCACAGACAATCCAAACAACTCAAAAACCAGAAGTGATTATTCCTGTTGAGGTTTATGAGCAGATGAAAGAAAGCAGAACTCTGAAAGAAGGAGTAAACTATATGCCAATCAAGAGCCAAAATTTCAGTTCAAATATTCAAATTGTCGAAGATAATTCTAATGTAACAGGTTCTGGTATAAATGAAAGGTCAGCAGGCAGAGCAGTTAATGCATGCAGCTGTCTGGCAACAATTGATGCTTCTTTTTCTGTAGCTGAATTTACGAATGGAACTTCACCGGATTATAGAAATGATGATGGGACTACCGCAGCAAAAGCATTGCCTTTTACCTTCTGTATGTATGGTACTAACTATACATCATTTTATATCAATAACAATGGAAATATAACTTTCGGCTCAGGGTATACACCTTTTACTTCTACAGGTTTTCCTTCAACTGCGGCTGTGATGGTTGCGCCGTTTTGGGCTGATGTGGATACAAGAAATGCTGCCAGTGGATTGGTTTATTATAAAATAATGCCGACTTATGTGATAGTACAATGGAAGCAGGTTGGGTATTATAATCAGCAGGTAGATAAACTTAATACATTTCAATGTATAATTACAGATGGTACAGATCCAATTGTGCCAAATGCAAATAACGTTGCGTTTTGTTACGGTTCGATGAACTGGACTACAGGTTCAGCTTCAGGAGGAACGAACGGTTTCGGAGGAACGGCTGCAACGGTAGGTGTAAATAAAGGTGATGGAGTTAATTTTGCTCAAATCGGACGATTCAATCAGACAGGTGCTACTTTTAATGGAACTACAACTCCTTCGGGCGTGAACTGGTTATCCAATCAGTCATTTTATTTGAATACTTGTACGTCAACCAATATTCCTCCGATTGTTACTGGTATTAATAACTGCGATACTATAAAAGTATGCGGCTATAATGATTCCGTATTACTTAATGCAACTTTTCTTTCTCCCGAAATCGGACAGGTAACTTCAGTTACAGTTAATCTAAATGCTACACCTGGAGCATCAGTGGTGAGCAATACTACCGGTAATGTTAGTTCCACTCAAGTATTAGTTGTTGCTTCGGCACTCAATGCAGGTAGCAATGTTATTACATTTACAGCAACAGATAATGGCACACCTCCTCAATCAACTGTTGTTAATGCGATAGTATATGTAGATACTACAGGATTGTCGAGTAATAATATTGTGATGAACGGAACACTTGCTCTTTGTCAGGGAAATCCAACTACTTTAAGCGTCTCACCAACTTCAGCGGATTCTTATTTGTGGAATACCGGCGCAACTACAACATCAATAAACGTTACAACACCAGGGAATTATTGGGTTACTTCTACATTATTCGGATGTTCTAAAACCATAGAAGTAGCTATTCCTTCAACACTTGCTGCAACATTCAGTTATACAGGTTCGCCCTTTTGCCAGAATGTAAGCAATCCCAGTCCGATTTTTGTTGCAAATTCCGGTGCAGGAACATTCACTTCTTCACCTGCCGGATTATCGATTAATGCGGCTACGGGTGTAATAAATCTTGCAGGCAGTACTCCGGGAACATATACGGTAACGAATACAATAGCAGCTACATCTGTTTGCCCATCAGTGTCAGCAACTGCTTCAGTTATCATAACCGCGGCACCTTCTGCGGCTTTTAGTTATTTAGGAAGTCCATATTGTATTTCAGCAGGAACTACCGCTACCCCTACATTTACTGGAGGCGCAACAGCTGGTACTTTTACTTCTTCACCTGCTGGGCTTTCAATTGACGCTTTTGGTAATGTAAATACTTCATTAAGTACAGTTGGAACATACACGGTAACTAATACAATAGCTGCTTCAGGTGGATGTGCTGCAGTAATCGCAACAGCAACAATTAATATTACTGCAACTGCTGTTGCTACCTTTTCTTATGTAGGAACTCCATTTTGTCACAATGCTCCTAACCAATTGCCGACATATAGCGGCGGCGGAGTAGCGGGTTTTTTTACATCAACACCTGCAGGATTAGTTATTAATTCACTTTCAGGAATGGTAGCAGTATCGGCTAGTGCTCCAGGAACTTATACTGTTAAAGATTCTGTTCCAGCTTCTGGGGCTTGCGGAGCAGGTATAGGAACATCTACAATTACAATCAGCGCAGTACCTCATGCTACTTTTAATTATATTCCTACTCATTATTGCAATAACGGTAGCAATCCTATACCAACATTTAGCGGAGGAGGAACAGCAGGTACGTTCAGTGCACCTTCGGGAATAATATTTGTTTCAACCACCACAGGTGAAGTAGATGTTGCCAACAGTACGCCAGGTACTTACACAATTACAAACACAGTTATTGGTGGCGGATGTCCAAATTCAACAGCAACTTCAACTATTACAATAACAAGACTGTCAGTACCTACCTTTACCTACGCAACTCCATATTGTCAAAGTGTAGGTACTGCAACTCCAACATTTACCGGAGGAGGAGTTTCCGGCACTTTCAGTTCTACTTCCCCTACTTTATTTATTGATCCTTCAACCGGAATAATAGATTTAATTTCAAGCACAC
>CAIQBY010000335.1 GCA_903870175.1 uncultured Bacteroidota bacterium | reverse complement strand
GGTGGATTGGAACGCTGATTTTATAGGATTGGTTAAGATTAAATATGATTCTTTTAATCGCCTGCGGCGAATATGATTTATTATGTTTTATGATTTAATTGTTTTTTTCTTGAGTTCATTTAAAAGTACTTTTCTTTTATACTCAGGTTGTTTCCCAAAATTCAATAAAAGACCTACTTCTAAATCCGTTGCTTTTAAATAATTCACTAATTGTATTTCATGTTCAACAGAAATTATTTCTGTAGCTTTAAGTTCAACAATTATTTTGTTGTCAACTACAATATCTGCAAAATATAAACCTGCTTTTTCATTATCATAATATACATCTATTTGCTTTTGTTTTTCACCGGATAGGCCAAGTTTCTTTAACTCAATCATTATTGCATTTTCATAAACTCTTTCAAGAAATCCAAACCCAAGAGTATTATATACATTATAATATGCTTTAATAATGACAGATGTAATATCCGAATGTAAAAAATTATCCTTTATCATAAATCATTATTATTACTTATTCAATCATAATTGCCGAAGGCAATCAAATCATATTTAATCCTAACTAATCCTATAAAATCTGTGTTCCCATCCACACTTCTCTTAATCCACCTTCATATAATCCACTTCCAAATCATCACATCCGTAAAGCTTTTGTTTCTTTGGAACAGGCTTTACTACAGGCGCTCCACCTTTTTTCTCATCCAGCATTTTTTGAATAATGCGTGCCCGTTCCTTCTGAATCTCTACTCTAAGTTTTGCATCTTCTTCATTGTCATAATAAATAATTCCATCAATAATGGTCTTTTCCACTTTGGCATAAACCGACAGTGGATTATCCGACCAGAGCACCACATCAGCATCTTTGCCTACTTTAATGCTTCCGACTTTTTTATCGAGATGTAATAATTTTGCAGGATTAAGTGTTACCATTTTCAAAGCATCTTCTTCACTTGTTCCGCCATATTTAACCGATTTTGCAGCTTCCTGATTCAATCTTCTTTCCATTTCCGCATCATCCGAATTGATTGCAGTTACCACACCCATTTGATTTAATAAAGAAGCATTATAAGGTATTGCATCCTTCACTTCCATTTTATATGCCCACCAGTCGCTGAATGTAGAAGCACCGATTCCACGGGCTTTCATCTTGTCTGCTACTTTATAACCTTCAAGAATATGAGTAAACGTATTTACCTGAAAGCCCAATGAATCCCCAACATGCATCAACATATTAATTTCAGATTGTACATAAGAGTGGCAGGTAATAAAACGTTTTTTATTTAAAATCTCTGCTAGAGCTTCCAACTCTAAATCTCTGCGGAAAGAAGGATCAGCACCCTTTTTTGCTTTATCGGATGTAGCTGCTTTTTGTTTTGCATCGTATTCTTTTGCTCTTGTAAAATAATCGTAATAAATCTGCTCAACTCCCATTCTGGATTGCGGGAAACGAACAGAATTAAAATCTCCCCAGTTGGATTGTTTAACATTTTCACCTAAAGCAAATTTAATAAAGCCATCAGCTTTTTCGAATTTCATTTCTTCAGGAGATTTTCCCCATCGCAATTTTATTATTGCAGACTGCCCGCCAATAGGGTTTGCAGAGCCATGTAATAGTTGGGCAGAAGTAACACCACCCGCTAAAGAACGATAAATACTTATGTCTTCTGAATTGATTACATCCCCAATTCTTACCTCAGCACTTGAAGCCTGTGTGCCTTCATTTACTCCGTTTGAAATAGCAATATGTGAGTGTTCATCAATGATTCCTGCAGTAAGATGTTTTCCGGTACCATCAATAATCTTTGCATAAGCAAGCTTTGGCGCGTTGATATCATCAGCAATTCTAACGATTCTTCCCTCCGTTATATATACATCCTGATTCTTCAGAACACCTTCCGCTTCATTTGTCCAGACTGTTACATGCTTTATCAACACTGCATCGTAGCGATTTTTAAATTCCTTTACTTTCTCTTTTATAAATCCGTTTTCATCTTCGTGAGGCTGCCCGTAAGCAGTAAACGGATATATTACTTTACCGATGGATGGTTGTTTTTTGGCAGAATCTTTTTTAACTGCCGGAGTAAAAGCAGTTTTATAAACTGAACTCCAGTCTATCCATTCTCCGTCAGGTGTTTGCCCTTTGCCGCTCATTTTCAGCGGGTCGGCTGTTATGTTTCCGCTCAAGCGGATAGTACCTGTTATGTCCTTCGGATTAAAAGTGAGCGTGATATTATTACCCATAACACTAATGTTTACTGGTGTTTTGATAGTATCAATCACGGCAGTTCCTTTTAGTTTATCTATTTCGCCTTCTATTTTT
>CAIQBY010000334.1 GCA_903870175.1 uncultured Bacteroidota bacterium | reverse complement strand
TACTTCTACAACATTGAATAAAAATGTGGCTCCTTTTCAGCGTCAGATAGATCAGTTGAACGACCAGATAACAAAGTGCAGAATCATCAATCCGATACACGGCACAGTACTTACCAAATACGCCGAGAATCATGAAGTGGTAATGCCCGGCAAAGCATTGTATAAAATAGCAGCTACCGACACACTTATATTGAGAGCGTATGTAACAGGTTCGCAGCTTAACCTTGTGAAGCTTGGGCAGATAGTGGATGTGAGGACAGATAAAGGAGCCAAACAATATGGAATGTATAAAGGTACCGTATATTGGATTTCTGATAAATCGGAGTTTACCCCAAAAACAATTCCTACCAAAGATGAACGTGCAGACCTTGTATATGCAATAAAAGTAAGGGTGGTGAACGATGGTTATTTAAAAATAGGAATGTACGGCGAAGTGAAATTCAACTGACGAATGAGTGCTATAACACTTAATAATATTACCAAAACCTATAACAAAGGTACTGTGCTTGCGGTGGATGATGTTTCATTCTCTGTCGAGAAAGGTGAAATCTTTGGACTTATAGGACCTGATGGTGCAGGAAAGAGTACTATCTTCCGAATGCTTACTACGTTGTTATTGCCCGACAAAGGCAGCGCTACCGTTGGCGGATATGATATGGTGAAAGATTATAAAGCTATTCGAGGTATTCTTGGTTATATGCCCGGTAAGTTTTCGTTGTATCAGGAACTTACTGTTGAAGAGAATCTTAACTTTTTTGCAACAGTTTTTAATACTACTATCGAAGATAATTATGACCTGATAAAAGATATTTATGTGCAGATAGAACCTTTTAAAGACCGCAGAGCAGGCAAGCTTTCAGGAGGTATGAAACAGAAACTGGCTTTATGCTGTGCCCTCATTCATAAACCGGAAGTATTATTCCTTGATGAACCAACCACAGGCGTAGATGTTATTTCGCGCAGGGAGTTTTGGGAAATGCTTAAACGTTTGAAAGAACAAGGCATTACTATTCTTGTCTCCACTTCGTACATGGATGAAGCTACACTCTGCGATAGAATAGGACTTATAATTAATGGAAAAGTATTATCAATTGCGTCACCCGAAAATACTATTAAAGCATATCCCGATAAATTGTATGCAGTAAAATCATCCGGAATGTATAAGCTGCTTAACGACCTGCGTGCCTTTGATGGAACAATAAACTTTTATACGTTTGGTGAATATATGCACCTTTCCATTAAATGTGAGGAGGAAGAAGCAAAAAAATATTTAAGAGAGAAAGGTCATGCCGACTTTGAATTTAAAGAGATTGAACCTACGGTGGAGGATTGTTTTATAAAATTATTGAAAGAACAAAATGAACGAAACGGTAATAACAACAAATAAGCTTACCAAGCGATTCGGAGATTTTGTTGCAGTGGACGAAATAACTTTCGATGTAAAGAAAGGAGAGATATTCGGTTTTCTTGGAGCCAACGGTGCCGGCAAAACAACTGCAATGCGTATGCTTTGCGGTTTGTCTCATCCTACTTCCGGCAAAGCTACTGTTGCAGGTTTCGATGTGTTTACTCAACCTGAAGAAATAAAAAAGAACATAGGTTATATGAGTCAGAAGTTTTCGTTGTACGAAGATTTAACGGTACTTGAAAACATTCAGTTTTATGGCGGCATATACGGGTTGACCAACAAAGAGATAAAAGAAAAAAGTGCCGAACTTACCGAGAAGCTTGGCTTACAGAAAGAAGCAAAGAAACTTGTTCACGCATTACCTTTGGGCTGGAAACAGAAGTTATCTTTTCTTGTTGCAATCATTCATCAACCTAAAATAGTTTTTCTGGATGAACCTACAGGCGGCGTTGACCCTTATATGCGGCGTGAATTTTGGGATTTGATATATGATGCGGCAGACAAAGGCATCACTATATTTGTTACCACCCACTACCTGGATGAAGCCGAATACTGCAACAGAGTAACAATAATGGTGGATGGGAAAATAGAAGCATTGGATTCTCCGTCAGGATTAAGAGAGAAATTTGATGTGTCGAGCATTAACGAAGTATTTTATAAACTTGCTCGTCAGGCAAAACGAACAGCGGACTAAATAAATAAACGGATGAAACAACTGCTGTCATTTATAAAGAAAGAATTCCTACAGGTTTTTAGAGACCCTAAAACACTTGTAATGCTTTTTGGTATGCCTATTGTGCAAATTATTCTCTTCGGTTTTGCATTAACAAACGAAATAAAAAATGCAAACATAGTTGTTGTGGATAATGCCAAAGACCTTGCATCGCAGCAAATAATAAACAAGATGGAAGGCAGTAGATTTTTCCATGTTGAAAAAGCACTGGTTACTTCATCACAGATAGATGCTGCGTTTAAGGAAGGCAAAATAAAACTGGCTGTGGTATTCCCTGCAAATTTCAATACTGATTTATTGCACCTCAATAAAGCTTCCATTCAGATAATTGCCGACGCGTCTGATCCTAATACATCAATGACGCTTAATAATTACATTACTTCTATTATCACTGATTATCAGACATCTTTATCTCCAAATTCAAATATACCTTATACTATTCAGCCGGAAGTACGGATGCTCTATAATCCTGATTTAAGAGGTGCCCCCAACTTTGTACCCGGTGTAATGGCAATGGTGCTGCTGCTGGTTTGTGTAATGATGACATCCGTTTCCATTGTTCGAGAAAAGGAAATGGGAACTATGGAAATATTGCTTGTATCGCCTATAAAACCTTTAATGGTGATAGTTTCGAAAGCAATACCTTATCTGTTTCTTTCCCTTGTAAATCTTACTGCCATCCTTTTACTTAGTGTATATGCGCTCGATTTGCCAATTAAAGGAAGCATTTTACTTCTTGTTTTAGAAAGTACATTATTGATTATTACAGCTCTTTCACTGGGATTGTTTATTTCAACAGTTACCAATTCGCAGCAATCAGCAATGTTTATTTCATTTATAGGAATGATGCTGCCTACTATGTTATTAAGCGGATATATGTTTCCGATAGAAAACATGCCGATAG
>CAIQBY010000333.1 GCA_903870175.1 uncultured Bacteroidota bacterium | reverse complement strand
TAATTTTTGCTGTTGTTTTTTATTAGGTTGTCGGTTAATACCCCGAGGCTCTGCCTCGGAATTAAAAAAATCCTTTAACTGATACCTCGAGGCTCTGCCTCGGGGTAATTCATTTTTTTTGCCATTATTCTTAATCTCGAATGAATGGTGACGTAAGACAAACAAAACAAGGTACGAAGTTAATCTATTTGGGTGTATAACCTATTATTTTAATTAACCTGATTTTTATTCTATCTGCATTATTTAATACCTGTAAAAACAAAGAATTATCTATATTTCAAATTATTAATTTGTTTTACAACTTTTGATTTAATAATTTAGCCATTCTAAAACAACAACTCATGGAACAAACCCTTAATTATGAAATGTATTTACTGGATGCCCAAACGATGGTTAATCAAGGGTATGATAATGTTTCGGTAGAGAAACAATTAAAGCATAAAGGTGCCGACGAATTTATTATTTCCGGAATTATGAAGGAGATAAAACGGCTGCGTAATGCAAAACGTACTAAAACAGGCAGTCTGCTTGCACTCACAGGAGTTTTGTTTTTTGGGGCAGGATTTTTATCATGTATTATAATACATATTAATGGCGGAGATATTGGATTTGCTCTTTATGGTTTAACAGCTATTGGCGCTGTAATATTAACCACAGGCTTAATATTTATATTCAGCTGATTTATCTTATTCCGTAAGCACTTTAATGCGCAAATCTGAAGTCCGGCATATTCAGTCCCACTTAATAATCGGCATTAGTGAAACACACTAGTGCTTGCTGCGAGTATATTATATATTGTTAGTTGGTTAAAAACACCAACCAGAAAATTTAATACTACTGAACTATAATTCTTTTAGTAGTCTTAACGCCATCAACAGTTAAGGTAACAATATAAATTCCTTTCTGTAAACTGGATACGTTAGCATCAATTTGCTGTTCTCCTGCATTAATAGTTCCATTTTGTAGTTCCATTACAAACTTACCTGCTATATCATAAAGAGTTAAAGAAACATGACTGGATTTTTCAAGATTATACCTTAAATAAATTTTGTCAGTAGTTGGATTTGGGAATAATGTAAAATTAAAATCACTTGCAGTTTCAATACCAGCTATACCTGTACCTAAAGGCCACTCATTAATTATTACGTGATTTAGATTATACTTATCACCTGAAGTACCGCCATCGCCATTGACAGCATTTACAACTCCCCAAAAAGAAATAGTACCTGTTCCGGCAACTGGAGCAGTCCAGTTGAATGTTTCGACATAAGTAGTGCCACTGCCACCAGAACCGGTAGTAGCGGTTTGTGCGCTGGTTTGTTCAACCAATCCTACTACATAATTACCTGATGAAGGTGCATTATATGATGTACCTGTTGGATACGGAGCTGTAAAAGATCCTGCATTAACAGGTGTGGTAACTGCAGCAGATCCTTTTATGACACCTAATTGAAAACCGAATTTTGGAAGTGATGTGGTACTTGTGTTCTTGCCTGTAATTTTTACTGTATATGTTTTCCCTCCTTTATAATGCGTAGTTGGAGTGCCTGCCGAATCTAATTCTATTGTAACTGTAGTTGTAGTTGCTGCGTTATGACAGCTACACCCTGCCGGATTACCTAATCCTGTTTCTGCACCTGTGCAATCATATCCATTGCTGGCGGCACCATGGCTATAACTGCTGATAATAAAGGATACTAAACATAGTGCAATCAGATAAATAAACGTTCTTTTTTTCATATTATTTTTTAATTTTTAAGGTGGCAAAAATAGGTAAATAAATTGTAAAAAAATTATTAGTCGTTGAAAGTTTATTTTTTGTTGTTGTTTCTTTGCTCTTCTTCATTATTTTCTCCTTTTTTTCCTTAATTAAAATTGGGCAAGTGTACAGTGTTCATTTAAACCAGTATGTGTGGAGTTCAAGCTTGATGCCGTTACCCGAAAAATAATTATTAAACAGGCAAGACATTATTAAGTCATTTTATTATTCTTCTTCACTCCGCTGCCGACATAGTCGCGCTGTAAGGGCTAACACTTATACGTTGTAGAACCAACAACAAAAAGCACGACTATAAAAGTCGTGCTTTTTGTTGTTCTGTTAATGCTTTTAAAAAAAGCAAAAACTCTTACATCGCACTGCATTGCTTTGCAGCAGCGCGGCAGTCAGCAGCGCATTTTTTGCATTCATCCGTGCTGAATTTGTCACATTCAGTGGCACACTTCTCACATGTTTTTGCACACTCAAGGCATGTTGCTTTGGAATCTTTGCTGTTGGCTTTCATCTGTTTCACAGCTTCTTTACAGCTGGCAGCACATTCTTTACAAAGTTTGGCGCAATCCGCCATTTTTGCAGTTTTTTCTTTTTCGCAAGTTGCACTTACTTTATTACACGTGGCAATACAAACATTACACGCATCTATGCATGCTTTGTTCTTGTCATCGGCTAAAGTATACACTTTACTTTCCTTGTTATAACTGAATAACATCTTTGATGTTGCAGTGGTTGTTATAAAACCAATTACCGCTAATACTAAAATTACTTTTTTCATTTTTTTATTTTAAATTGTTTGAAATTATTTATGGCACAAAAGTCTGCAAGTTTATGAAAGTAGATATTATATAACTTTTCATTTAAGTTACATAATTTACAGATTATATTTTCGGAAATGATTGTCAAAGTAAAGGAGAGGACTCCACTTAATAATAGTCATCCAGAAGTCAATTCGGGACAGACTGGGTGAAGACACATCGCGTCTGCCGACACAGTCGCGCTGACAGATTACCACATAAGTTATTTTTTTCCTTTTGTATATCCCAAAGCCAGTGCTAATTCAGGATGTCTGTCCAGCCATATTTTAAAATCATGCAGGTTTTTGAAATCATTACTGCCGTGGCTTGTAGTGGTTACATAAGTAACCTTGATGTCTATTGATTTTATTTCAGTCATTATTTTTTGTTTTTTTATTACTGCAATATTACTTAATAAATTAGCAGATATTTGCCAACTTATTTAGCAAATCAATAATTGTTGATAAATAGTGATGAGGATGCTGCTTAATAATTGATATGAGTGAAGACACATCGACTGCCTATACACTCACACTGGCGGGTTAGTTGTTGTCTGCTTCATTCAATTCAACCCATTTTGATTTATAATAATCTACTTTATCATAATCTGTTATTTTTTTATACAACACCACCAGGTTTCTATACAGCAATAATAGTATTTCTTTTTGGGGATTCATATTTATAGCTCTTTCCATTTGCTCGATAGCACCTGCAATATCACTTAATTCTTCAAAATGTAATTGTGCCAGATTATTAAGCACTCCAGGGAAATCAGGTTTTATTTTTAATGCTTCATTATAATGGTGCATCGCCATGTATATATCGTCTTTGTTACGGTACATCACCGCAAGGTAATAATGAGGATAAGCATTTTCAAGGTCAAGTTTTAATGCCATTCTAAAATAAAATTCCGCTTCCTTTTCTTTTTTCATCAATGCCAAAGCTCTGCCAGCATTGCACCACAGAAAACTTCCTTTATCAGGATTGGCACGTGCTGCTATTTCATAATAGGTGTGAGCATTTCTATAATCCATTAATTCATCATAATGTTTAGCCAGCTTTTCGTAATCATCCGAATCTGCAATGCCATTATTAGATTCAAGTAACTGTTCGTAATACTTTATTGCGTTTGCGTGATCTTTCAGTTTTTCATATATTTCAATAATGGCAACTATATCACCCTTTTTCAAAGGTACAAGTTCCATTCTTTTTTTTCTGGCTTCAATTGCCTCTTCAAAGCGTTTCAAATTATTGAGTGCATGTCCTAAAAACAATAATGTTTCTTCAATACAATCGTTATCTTTCATCTGAGGAAGTACATTTTGGCAATGTTCCACACATTCATTATATCTAAAGGTATGTTGAAAATGAATTGCAATAAAAACCCATAAAAGCTCTTTATCTTCGGGATGAGCAATAATGGCAGCTTCTGCAATTTCCAATTTTGTTTTTTCTCCTTTCTTGTAAGTTCCATTCGGTTCGTCCAATAAATATTCAGGAATGTCTTTCATTTATTATTCTTTTAGTTATTACCCAAAATTACCTTTAATTACAAAGCACTTTCAATAAAAGATTTATTTGGTTGGAAAATGGTAGTTGTAGAAGTACTTTGTGTAGTGGTGAAGACACCACTACATAATTATCGGTATCAAAAGGACATGCGCTGAACAGTCAACTTTAATTCTCAAACAATTCTATATTTTCTCTGGCTTTAGTTATATATCCACTAATCTGATTAAAAGAGGAAGTCATTTGCTTAATATTTTCACTGTTTACTTTAAAGCTTTTTTTCAAAAAATTTAACATCAATCGCAATTCCCTTCTGTTATCCTCATTAACGTCAAAACAAGATAATGTTTCTAAATATTCCGTTTCAATATCATCAAGGTTTGTTTTCATTTCATCAATATTATAGCTATAGTTTACAATTAATGATAATCCCACCAAAACCATTCCTGCTATTGTGTTTTTATCAAATGTTTCAAACTCGGCTCCTCTTTCTAATAAAAGTCCCATATTCTCATCTGTAAATTCTGTAAATGGCAAGTCACTCTCTGAGTATTTAACATTAAGCTTAAGAGGAATTATATAGGTTACAGCTTCTCTTTTTATCTCTTTCAGGGCAATCAAACTTTCTTCCAAATATTTTCTCCCTTTTTTTATTTCTTCAGCAAACTCATTCATTAGTTGCGCTCCGTCATATAATTTATCCAGTCCTTGCATAACAATAGGTTAATTGTTTTTTCTATTATGTATTTTATAAAATCAAAAGTACCTTTAATTACAAAGCACTTTCAATAAAAGATTTATTTGGTGGGAAAATGTTTGCAGTTGAAGTACTTTATGTAGTGGTGAGGACACCACTTAATAATCGGCCTCCCGAAGTTAATTCTGGACAGGCTGAGCGGAAAAGACTCGCGCCAGCCGTACAATTTAATTTTCACTACTTTTGTTAGACAAAATAACAACTAATACTACTAAAAAAATGACACCAATTGATTTTAAAGATTTTTATCTGCGCGAACTTGATAATTTACATAAAGATATTTCTGCTTTTACAGATGAAAACAAGCTATGGGTGATTTCGGGTGAAATAAAAAATTCGCCCGGCAACCTTTGTCTTCATCTGCTTGGTAATGTTAATCATTTTATTGGAGCAATGATTGGTAAGAATGGTTATGTGCGAAAAAGAGATGAGGAATTCAGTATTAAAAATATTTCGCAGGCAAAACTGCTTGCTGATATTACAGATACTAAAGCGGTGGTAGAAAATGTATTGAGCAGCCTTGATGCGGCTGAACTGCAAAAAGATTTTCCTGTTGAAATAATTGGTAAACGCAGTGTAGAATATATGCTTGCTTTTTTTCTTGCACATTTCACCTACCATTTAGGGCAAATAAATTATAGTAGAAGATTGATTTAACAGAAGAGTAAACAGAGTAGCAGTTCTTTGTGTAGTGGTGAGGACACCACTAAATAATTGTCACGAGTCGAAAAGACTCGCGCCTGCGGGAAAATTATTTGGTGGGAAACTGTTAGTAGTAGCAGTACTTTGTGTAGTGGTGACGACACCACTTAATAATCGTCACGAGTTAAACAAACTCGCGCCAGCAAACACACACTCGCGCTGGCAGAGGGGCAAAAAAAAGACTCGCGCCAACGTGGGTTAATTAAATCTTAAATCCAAAGCAGGATTAATATTACCAAAACGTCGCGGCTTACCTCTATGTTTTTTTTGTTCAAAAATCTTAAATTGATTATTACTATTTCCCTGAATACATTCATCCAATAAATATATGGTTGTATGCTTAGTTTCATCTGACCAGTATTTCGAAGCACTTTTTAAAGAAAGTTCTGATATGCTTCCATATATTAAATCGCAGGATTTTTCATTTTCATCAATTACAATGTTAGTTCCAAAATAACAGATATAATCATCTTCGCCATCCTCACCTCTTTGAATAGTTTTTACAAACGACAGTGATTTTTTATCAATATAAATTTCCACATCATCAATCAGTAGTTTATCAGGCAAAGGTTTCACATCAATAATTGCATTAAGTTCTGCCATTTGCCATTGCTCCCATCCTGCACAATAATTATGAGGTTTATTTATATCTGCAACATAAATATTATCTTCGGGCATATTGGGATTGAATTTCCAACACCCTGCTGTAAGCAATACACCTTCCTGCGAATGATTAAACACAACTACCGCACTTATTTCTTCCTCAATTTCCGGAAGTGTAAAATGCGGAGGTGTTGTGTTCCAATGAGGGATTACAAACAATATATAGCTTTCGTTTTTACAACTTAGTAAAGGATAACCACCTAACAATGCTGAACCTCCCATTATTTTTTATTTTTATTTCTCCAAAAGTACCGTTAATTACAAGGCAATTTCAATAAAAGATTTATTTGGTAGGGAAATGGAAGTAGTTGAAGTACTTTGTGTAGTGGTGAGGACACCACTTAATAATCGGCACAAGTCGAAAAGACTCGCGCCTGCCGGGAAAAAGCAGCAATTATTTATTAAAAAAAGAAATGGCAAGTTCACTCATAGTTTCAACGTATTTGTCAGTAGGTAAATCAGTAAGCTTAATATTATGTAATAATTTCTTTTTAATAGAAAAATAAGATTCCCTGTTTTTATGTTCGGAAAGAGTAAAATTTATAATCAAGACATTAAGGCAAAAAGAATATTTTTTACCAACATCTTTAAATATCTCGTCTAAATCAAGGAGTATTATCTTATTAAATTCCACCTGACAGATTTGAAGTACAACATCATCATTTGAATCAGTAAGCTTAAAGTTTTTATTTATTTCTTTCAACTGTCTTTTATTATATTTGGTAAGGTAGGCTGACAGGTATTCCTTTTCACTTAAAGTAAAACTTGGAATCTTTTCGGCCTTTTCCATTGCAGCTTCTTTTGTCATTTTAGTTTATGTATTCAAAATCAAAAGTACGTTTAATAACAAGGCACTTTCAATAAAAGATTTATTTAGTGTAAAATGGTTGTAGTAGAAGTACTTTGTGTAGTATTAGTTAAGCGTAGTGTCTCGCTACGTTTAATATTACAAATCCTCAGTACTTTTTCTGTAGTTTCAATTAAGGCGGGACGCCTTGT
This sequence comes from uncultured Bacteroidota bacterium, assembly GCA_903870175.1. Taxonomy (GTDB): domain Bacteria; phylum Bacteroidota; class Bacteroidia; order 2-12-FULL-35-15; family 2-12-FULL-35-15; genus 2-12-FULL-35-15. The sequence goes on along the minus strand of CAIQBY010000333.1, from coordinate 3,723 downwards.
TAAAAGCGACACATTCATTGCATTCAGTGTAAACTCTGCGGGATGCTACGCCGAACTGGGGTTATTAATTCGAATCAAGTAAACTTATTTCTTTAAATCCCATATCAAGAGCTGCTTTTTCATATAAATGTTTTATGATTAAAAAATGCTTCTCGTATTTTTCGAATATGTTTCCTTCTGCGGTAAAACCTGTAATGACATCTCCCCATAAATTGTCCGGGCTATATTCTTCAGCCATTTTTGTTTCATACCCTTCTTCTTTTGCCAGTTTCAAAAATGAATATAAATGCTTAACTGGATTTATATTCATAGTTAAAAAATCTTCAGGTTCGTGAATGTAAAATAAAAACTGAATATTAATTCGATTTTTAGTTTTTTTTATTTGAAGACAAAACCTGGATGCCATTTCTGATTCTATTGGTTGATCCAGTCTAAATTCCACTTTTTCAGGAAATTCTGTGGCATCAATATTCAAAAAATCCTTTGCCTGCAACATTATTTCGCTAAATTCAAATTCTTTAGCGAAGTAAAATCTTGCCGGTATATTCGTTCCTTTAAAAAACAATAAACAATGAGGCTGTCCTGGATTTTCATTTTCTATTATTTCTATTGAATCACTTTTATAATATGCTGTATATTCCTTTGCAGCGCTGATTTCAGCATCTGTCATTTTAAAATAATTCTTTTCTTCTCTTTCCTTTTTCATTTTATTTATTCTTTAAAATCAAAAGTACCTTTAATACCAACACACTTTCAATAAAAGATTTATTTGGTGGGAAATTGTAAGTAGTAGCAGTTCTTTGTGTAGTGGTGAGGACACCACTTAATAATTGTCACGAGTCGAAAAGACTCGCGCCTGCGGGGTGGTGAGGACACCACTTAATAATCGGCACAAGTCGAAAAGACTCGCGCCTGCCGGGTAGTGAGGACACCACTTTATAATTGACACGAATTAAACTGCTTGATACCTACGGATGAATTTTTCTGCTGATTTTTTTAACTATTAATTAATCAAGTGCTTTATTAACTGAAGAAAATCTTTATCCTCATTCAATATCTCTTCTATTACCTCATAATAAATTGGTTTTAAAAATGCACTCATTCTGTCTGTCAGTTCCTGTAAAGTAGTTGTATCCTTACATTTCGGCATATATTGTATAATCAAAGTCAAGGAATCGTCAGGTATACTTTTATCAGTTGCATCGAATGCTGGATTAGTCGTTATCTCTTCTGTTTCTATTATTCTAGTTTGCATTAAGCCAATAAATTTCCGGAAGTTCAATGGAAAATCCTCACATGTTCCATTAGTTATCCAAAACTCCATTTTAAATATTCCTTGTTGTTTTCCAATTTGCCATCCATGTATTTCTCTGCAAACCTTCATATCATAAAAAGTAAAAGTTAAATTATCAGGAATATCTTTTATTCGAAGCGGCAAAATTAATTTATGGTCTGTATCAGAAACACATTGATATTCTCCATAATCGAATCCTACCTCGTCACTGAACAATACATTATTCACATACATAGCATGTGTAAATATTCCGTTGGCAGCAGGGATAATTTTAACAGGACAGTTAGTTTCTGATTTTTCTATCCTTGCTTTTTTATTTATACTTTTTTTAGTTGCCATCCTTTATTTTATTATTTACCAAAGCTACCTTTAATACCAATACACTTTCAATAAAAGATTTATTTGGTGGGAAATTGTTAGTAGTAGCAGTTCTTTGTGTAGTGGTGAGGACACCACTAAATAATTGTCACGAGTCGAAAAGACTCGCGCCTGCGGGACAAACTCGCGCCAGCGGGTTATAACCTGTTTTTGATTATCCAAGCAATTCCTTAATCTCCAAATCCTGAATTTTCTTTCTATGAAATTCGGCTTTCGTTTCATTTCCAAGATGATTATAAATCAGAAGTAATGCTTCGTCTACCGGCAATATATCATCATTGTATTTCAAAACCATTTTATAATTCTTTAGTGCAGTTTCAAAATCTTTTTCTTTTAAGGCATAAGACCCAAGAAGCATATATGCGGGGTAATATTCTATCTCATGAACCAATGCAATATTCAAACTTCTTTTTGCTGATTCGATATCTCCTGACATCATACTAAACATGGAATGATAATGATGGAAGTTAGCAGAATCGGGATACATCTTCAACCCTTTTTCGCAATAAAACATTGCCTTATCAAACTTCTGAAGAGTAACATATAACACCACCAAATTACAATATGTACCATGATAATTACCATCTTTAAGGTCATCCTTAATTACTTCCAGCAACGTTTTTTCTGCTTCTTCAAAACGGTTCATTTTTAAATAACTTTCACCCAGCAATGCAAGGTCCTGGTAATCGCCTCCTATCTCGTTCCAGGCTTTCAGACGAATATCAAAGGCGGCACGGTCGTTACCAATTTCTTCATAAAGAGCAGCCGTCCAGTTATAATAAGTAGATTTAATTTCTTCATCAGGGGCGTGCTCTATACTCTTCAGAAACCATTCTTCCGCTTTATTATTCTTTTTCCTGTCCTGGTAATAGAAAGCTATGGAAGCCATAGCCGCAGCATGTTTGGGGTCCGCTTCAAGGGCTTTATTAAAATACCCGAATGCCTCAGCTCCATCTCTGCGAAAATGTAATCCAAGTTCATAATAATTTTGGGCAGAAGGTTCTTCCTTAACCTTTTCTTTCATTTTATTTATATAATCTTCCATATCAAAACTACTTTTCCAAACCTGGTCGCGGGTTTTGAGTATCTTCCGGCATTCTGCCACTTTATATTTCAAACGAATGCAGCGTTCAAGCTCGCTATCCCAATCATCACTACTTACATGAGCCGACACTTCGGCACGAAAGAAATGATACTTGCCATTGAAAGGGTCAATCACTATTGCCTTCATCAATTCCGCTGATGCTTCATGCGCATTTTGGGGATTGCCATCTTCCATTTTTACTTCATAAATAACCTTTGCCAATTCATAATAAAGTTCGGCATTATTCGAGTCGGCATTTATAGCATCTCGCAACTGCTCTTCTGTCATTTTATTCATTAGATTATTTTTTTTAGAATATAGTTGCCTGTTATTTTTTTTACAAAACTACCTTTAATTACAAGGCACTTTCAATAAAAGATTTATTTAGTTGGAAACTATTTTTAGTAGAAGTACTTTGTGTAGTGGTGAGGACAACACTTAATAATCGCCACGAGTGAGACACCTCGCGCCCGCTGGGGCGCCATCGTGTGGGTAATTTATTGCCACTTTGCTTCTGATACTTTTATTGTAAATGCTTCTATTCCTCCTTGTGGTAAGTCCATTGTAATGCCAACATTGGCTAGTGGTCTTGGTGTTTTACCATTTGTTTTCAACCATAATATTCTCTTTCCCTTTTCTTCATACCCTAATTCCGAAGTGTCTAATCCAAAATGTAACAAGTTTTTTCTTATTTCAAATGATACGACCGGCAAAATTTTATCATCATAAGAAAATTCAAAGGGAATGGTTTTTAATAATACCATCTGGTCTGCTTCCTGTTGCGCTTCTTTATGTTTTTGGGTGCTTAAATAAACATTCATCCGATAGAAACGAGCTTGAGAATGATGACCATCAAGGTAAATAACTTTACTTAAATCGTTTATACTTTCTGTATAACATTTTCTAAAAAAATAGGTAAGCCCTCTAAGATAAAGGGATTCAATATTGTCCGGCTCTATATCTAATG
>CAIQBY010000332.1 GCA_903870175.1 uncultured Bacteroidota bacterium | reverse complement strand
CATATTGCTGAACATATTGACAATCCAGAACAATTTTGTAAAGAACTTGCAAGAGTTGGTAAGAGAGGATATATTGAAACTCCAGGTGCATTTGATGAATTTTTCCTTAATGAACCATTCCACAAATGGATTGTAAGTAAAAAAGGGAATTGTCTTGTATTTAAAGAAAAGACTAACTTTAAACCGTTTTCCGATTTTATTTATGGATTAATATATCTGAATGAAAACCGTACTGGGCATAAGCCGTTTCATTCTTCAAATCCATTGCTTAAAATAATATCGAAAGTAATAAGTAAGATATGGAAATATATCCCGAACTCGTATACCAAATTTTACTGGGAAGACACCATAAAAGTAAAAGTATTTCGAAATAAATAACAAATGAGTAAGTTTAATAAACTAATAAAAGCATTGTCGTTAATAGTTAAGCAACCATCGTTGCTTAATAAAATTATTAATGATGCAGATGTAAATAAAGAAGAAGTTATAAATAAATATAGTCTTCCAGAAGGATTAAAAACAGTTGATATAACAGATTTAGTTACTGAACTAAATGAAACGGTTTCTCCTTATAGCTCAGTAGATGGTGGTTCAACGCCGATTGATTTGGCTTTATTGAAAGGTTTGGCAAGAAATTTAAAGGATTGTAATTATTTGGAAATTGGCACCTGGATGGGCGAAAGCGTCAGTAATGTAGCAAACGTCGCAAAGTATTGTGTGACTTTAAATTTACCTGACGAACAAATGTTAAAGATGGGAGAGAATAAAAAATATGTTGATCTGCATCGCTTCTATTCTAAAAACCTGCAAAATGTAAATCATATTCAAGCCAACTCTCAAACATTTGATTTCAGTTCTCTTCAACAGAAATTTGATTTGATTTTTATAGATGGTGACCATCATTACGAAAGTATAAAAAATGATACTGAAAATGCATTTAAATTATTAAAAGACGACACTTCTATAATTGTCTGGCACGACTATGGAAACAATCCTTCCAATGTAAGATGGGATGTTTTAAAAGGTATTTTAGATGGAACACCTGCCGAAAAGAGGAAGAATTTGTATCGTGTCTCAAATACTTTGTGCGCAATTTATATAACAAAGGAGATTAAATGCATAGGAAATCAAGTTTTTTCTTTTCCCAATAAATATTTTTCAATTTCCGTTAAGGCAAACATCTTATGATTTATCTCATTATAATACGTTTCTGAAAATAAATGTTGCTTAACTGATTTGATTTATATACATTTGTCAACAAAAAAATAATTTACATTAACTTTTAATTTAAAATGCTATGAATAAAAATTTACTAATTGGAATTGCAATGATTCTTGGTGGTGCTGCTTTAGCGCAAAATTCCACTTCAATTCCAACACCTGTTACCCCAATAAAAATTAATCCGAAACTTGCTAAATTAGCACTTCCAGCTCCCAAAAATCAACAGTTAGCTGGGAACTCTTTTGAATCAACTGTTTACAATTTACACCCTAATGTTAACCATAATATTCCAAAAGTATTTACATCAAGTAGAATTGGGACAACTTATTATCAGTTGCAAACTAATGCTTCAATATGTAATAGAATGGTATTAAGTCCTGATGGCACTATTGGTGCTACATGGACAATGTCTCAGGAAAACTCTTCTACATGGACTGATAGAGGTACCGGTTATAATTATTATGACGGAACCAGTTGGACTTTTGGTTCCGCTGCCTATGGCACTTCTTCTGCCGTAGGACCAACTGCAGCTGTTGAAGCTGTAAGAACAGGATTTACTAATCTTGGAGTTACTTCTACAGGTGAAGAGGTTATTGTATGTCACGAAACTGCAGTAGCTGCAATCCATCTGGACTCAAGAGGTACGAAGGGAACAGGGACATGGGCATCTGCAGCGGTTAGCGGTCTACCTGACACATGGGCACGTGTTTCTGTTGGAGGTCACAATGGTCAAACATTGCACGTGATTTCCAGTTCAGGCTTAGGTGGTGGAGCTTCAATGATTACCTTCCATGGGCAAACAGGCTCTATTAATTATTCTCGTTCTCAAGACGGAGGTGTTACATGGGATATCCTAAGATATATTATTCCTGCCATTGACTCTTCCCATTATTTAGGTTTTGGTGGCGATTCTTATGCTATTGATGCAAAAGGTGATACTGTAGTTATTGTTGCAGGAGGATTTGATGTTGATGTTGTGTTACTTAAATCTGTTGACAATGGAACTTCTTGGACTAAAACAATTGTGAAAAGATTCCCTATCCCAATGTATACTGCTGCTACAATGTATACTGATACTCTTAACCCTACCAGCAATGCTGAAATAGATACGTTGGAAACTAATGATGCCTCACTTGAAGTAATGCTAGACAACCAGGGTATGGCGCACGTATGGTATGGCAAAATGCAAGTAACTTGCGCAACTCCAGGAACAGCTACAGGACAAGGTTTGTCTTATTTTCCTTACACACAAGGTTTGATGTATTGGAATGAGAACTTTGGAAGCACACAACCAGTTATGATTGCTTCTGTTCTTGACTTAAACTTTCCAGGACATCCGGCAGATGGTATATTAAATGTGTATACAGATCCAACTGGGGCAGTTTTAGGAATGGGAACCTATGGAACATCGCTTACATCATTCCCTAGTGCAGGGATTGACCCTTCAGGAAAGATATATGTTTCCTATTCCGGACTTTTTGAAGGAATGAATGATCAGGGAGATTTGGTTCCAAGTGCATCAACCAATCCTGGAAAAAGTTTCCGTCATACATATATAATGCGTTCTGATGATGGAGGAACCACATGGTGTGCTCCAGATGATGTTACAGACCCCGATATCGCTTCAGGAAATTATGATTTGCATGAAGGAGTTTACGGAGCAATGCCAAAACATTTAGATGGTTCTTTCGTCCATATTATTGTTCAGGATGATAATTCACCTGGGCATGGGGTTGCTACTACTGGAACCCCTACTGATCCTCAAGGTGGAGAGGCTGATATTCTTTATTATAAAGTTCCTATTGCTGATTTAGCGTGCGGTGCTGGTGTTGACAACAAATCTGAAATTGTTGCTTCAATGAACTTATTTCCTAATCCTGCAACAAACTCAGTAACTTTAAAGTTTAATATAAATAGAATTTCGAAAGTAAATATTAAAATATTTAATGTGATGGGACAGGAAGTTTCTAATATCGAGAATCAATCAATTACTAATGGAAGTATGGTATCCATTGATCTCTCTAACTATCATTCAGGGATTTATTTTGTACGATCATTAATAAATGGTGAAACATTTTCTCAAAAATTAGTTGTAGAATAATCTTCAAAATAAAAAACTCCGATAAAAATTATCGGAGTTTTTTTTATACAAAATCTACAAATACAAATAAAATGTTGCGAAATATTATTTCAGTGGTTGTAGGACTTATTGCCAGTTTTCTTGTAATTGAGGCAATAGAAATTATAGGCTATAAATTATATCCGCCCACTACAAGTTTAAATTTTAATAATCCGGAAGCGTTTAAAGAGTATATTTCTTCTGCTCCAAATAGTATATTCCTTCTTGTTATTTTAGGTTATGCGCTTGGTTCATTAGCAGGGGGTTTTGTTGCTTCTGTAATTGCATCAACTAAAAAGTCATCAAAAGCAATAGCTGTTGGAGGTATATTAATGGGTTTGGGGTTGTTTAATTTATTTAATATCCCACATCCAGTTTGGGTAATTATTTCTGCTTTGGTTGTTTTCCTTCCCTTTGCATTTATTGGCGGAAAATTTGGTATTAGAATTTCTGTTAAAAAGAAATAATATCATTCAATTCTTATTTTAATATCGGCCTTTTATCTACGCCTGAATTCCGAACAGATAATTGATGTTGCAATAGCTGCATTTAAAGATTCTACTTCGCTTTTACCTGATTTATTATTAGAAAATGATGGAATATATAATTTATCAGTAATAAATGGTACTATGTTTTCGGAAATGCCTTTTGACTCATTACCTATTATAATGAATCCTATTGACGTTAATTTAGAAGTATAAATATTTTCACCTTCTAATAAAGCTCCATAAATTGGATTTTGGATTAGAGATTTAGAACTATTGAAAAAAACTGCTAAATCCAAATAATGGGTTTTTATTCTGGCTATGGAACCCATTGTTGCCTGCACTACTTTAGGGTTGTAAACATCTGCAGTATTAGAACTGCAGATTATTGAATCTATCCCAAACCAATCAGCAATTCTAATAATAGTTCCCAAATTACCGGGGTCTTTTATATCATCTAATACTAATGTGAGTTTGTCTTTAAATGCTTCGATATTTAAAATGCAAGTTGGCATTTGACAAACTGCGAGTACTTCGTTGGCTGTAATGAGTGATGATATTCGTTCAAGTTCATTTTCTGTTATTTCAAACCTTTCGATAGCGGCATCTATATTGGTCTTCCTTAAAAACTCGGAAGTGGCATAAACTTGTTTCACAACTATTGAAGAGTTTAACAGTTCCGAAACAATTTTATTTCCTTCTGCAATAAAGAGATTATGTTCTTCTCTATATTTTTTTTGTTTTAATGAATTGACGAACTTTATTTGGTTTTTTGATAACAAGAGGGATGCGATTAAGGATTATTATGTTTCGATGTAAAAGTAGGAAAAAGAATGGAATGCTGAATATTTTGTCCTTCGAAAAGTTTAGGAAATGGAAATCGAGAGGTGAAACACGACCGTCGTGAGGCAAAACATGGATGTCAGCAGAGATAATTTGAATGTCGTGAGGCATAATTTGGATGTCAGCAAAAACTGAGAGGGCATCGAGAGGAATAATTTGAAAGTCAGCAATGATAATTTGATTATCAGCGAGCATAATTTGATTGGAGTGAGACAAAATTTGAATGTAAGACCTGATGTTTGCAGTTTAAATTATTATTACTAAAAACTGTTATGCAATAAATGAGTAATTTAGCCGACTGTAAGCCCAAAAGACTATTAATAACAAATTGTGACGATAAAATCTTTCTATATAAAGTTTCTTTTTCTTCTTTTTATTTACACTTTAATTGCTGCCTGTAATCCGTCTCGGAGATTGAAGGATGATGAGCATTTGCTTTCTAAAATCAAGGTTATTGATAAGGATACCAAGATTACAAATGCCGATATTACCGGATATATAAAACAAAAACCCAACAGAAGAATTTTCAAGGTGGTTAGATTTCATCTTTGGCTGCATAATCTGATAAATGAAGATCGTGTGAAGCGCAGGCGAATATTGCGTGACGCCAGTTTTGCCAAAAGAAATGAAATTAGATTGGCTAAAGGGAAAACAGCAAAGAAAAATTCTAAAAGGCTTTTGGGTGAATGGGTTCTGGATAATAGCGAAGCACCGGTAGTATACGATTCGGTACTTACAAAAAAGTCGGTCCGTCAGTTAAAATCATTGTTGAATAAGAAAGGTTACTTCACAAGCTCAGTGACGGATTCAGTTTATTATACCAATAGGCATGAAGTTAATGTATATTATAAAATTCATGCTGCATCACCATTAAAAATCGAACAATTGGATTATAAAATTCAGGACGATTCTCTTAGATACTATGTGTTTGTCGACACTATGAATTCATTGGTGAAAAAAGGAAATAATTATGATGAAGATGTATTTGATAGTGAGCGTGAGCGGATTACAGCAAATTTGAATAATAATGGCTATTATTTATTTACAAAAGATTATATTTATTATCAATGGGACTCTTCAGATAGAAAAGCAAGGATTACTCTTGGAATAAAAAACTTCGCTACTAAATTCAGTGAAAACTCTGATTCGATAGTGGAATCGCCACATGAACGCTTTTACATCAATGATGTTTTTATTGAAACTGATTTTGTTTTGAAGAGACAGGAAGGTTTTGCCAGAGATACAATTAAAGTAGATGATTTCGGGAAAAGGATTGTTGATAAAAACATAAATCCATCGTATTATATTATTCATACAGATAAACTGAGGTATAAAACGCGGGTTTTGCTAAACACTATTTTCATTCATAAAGGAGAAATTTACAGGTTAAAAACTGTGGAAGATACCTATAAAAGGCTACAGGAAATTAAGTCGTTCAAATCCATTAATATTAGTTTTGTTCCTTGCGAAACAGATAAGTTAAATTGTTTTATTAGGCTTACTCCTATCTTAAAACAATCCTATACAATAGAAGCAGATGGAAAAAACACGTCTGGGAATTTTGGAATTGGAGGAAGTATAGTTTATCAAAACAGGAACCTGCTAAAAGGTGCTGAAGTATTTGAGTTAAAGTTCAAGGGGAGTATTGAAGCTACTAAAACAGTAAACAATACTTCGTCTCTTAAAGGTTTCCAAAAATTTAATGCTATTGAATATGGACCGGAAGCGAATATTTATGTTCCTCGATTTTTAATCCCATTCAATATTAAAGCACCAAAAAGAGCGAATCCTAAAACAGTATTTACCAGTTCATATACATTTCAGCACTTACCTTACCTGATTAATAATATCCCCAATTTTTACACACGTTATATAACGAATTTATCTTTTGGATATAACTGGAAACAGTCATCACAAATAAGTCATTCGGTGACGCCTCTTATGGTGAGTATAGTAAAAGTAGAATTACCATCTGAACTTGCTGATTATTTAACTCACACGAATATTTTTATCCAAAACAGTTTTTCCCCTCATGTAACTACGAGTACGCGATATACTTTCACCTATAACCAGCAAAACATTAATAAGCTAACCAACTTTTCATTTTTCAGATTAAATGCAGAATCGTCAGGAAATATTTTGAGAGGAACATATCAATTGATAAATTCGGCACAACCCAATACGCTCAGAAAAGATGACCAGGGAAGTTATTACATGTTTGGAATTCCGTTTTCTCAATATGTTAGGACGGATGTTGATTATCGTTATTATCTTTCACCAAATGAAGATAACAAATTAGTATTTCGATTTGCAGCTGGTATTGGAAAGCCTTTTGCAAATTACAGTTCGCTTCCTTTTGAAAGAAGTTTTTTTGGAGGTGGAGTAAATGATATTCGTGCATGGCAGGCACGTTCATTAGGTCCCGGATCTTATTCCAGCAACGGACAGACGAATCTTGATCAATCTGGTGATGGTCAATTGCAGTTTAACGTGGAGTATCGTTTTAAAATTATTAAACAATTTAATGGTGCTTTGTTTGTGGATGGAGGAAATGTTTGGCTTCGAGAACCTGATTCAAAACGACCAGGTGGCGACTTTCAATTCGACCGGTTTTACAAAGAGATTGCAATAGGCTCCGGTATTGGTCTTCGTGCTGATTTTAGTTTCTTTGTTATTCGTCTTGATTTGGGAATTAAATTATATGACCCACAGTTTGCAGAATCACAAAGATGGGTAATACAAAATTATAATAATTACGATTGGAGAGAAAAGTATAGTGATAGTCATTACCATCAAAAATATGGATTTTTGGCATTAAACCTAGGTATTGGTTATCCGTTTTAATTGTTAGTTTTTAGATATAAACATATAAAATTTATTTCGTATTAGTTTTGTGATTCCTCATCAAAATGCAAAAAAAGAGTTTTATACAAATTAAATTTTTCCTTTTATTGGTAATGTTATTTCACTTTACATCTGCCAAATCACAAACACATGATACATTATCTGTATATAAAAAAATAAAAAAAGTAACTTCCAAGCATAAATTTACCAGGCTACTATATGATGCTATTTTTGTTGACCCTGCACCTCAGCAATATGATAACAAGCCGCTATCAGACCAGCAAAAAAAAGAAGACCCGAATTTAAAATATAAAGGAAAATATATTCGCGAATTAAACATTGTTGTTTATGACCCATTTGGATATTCGGTTTCTGATACTAACAGAAGGGCTATTAATTCTTTTCAGAAAATTGCAAATCATTATCACATTACTTCTCGACAACGAACTATTCGAAATTTATTATTGATAAAAAAAAATCAGCAATTTGATTTGCATAATCTCAATGAAAGTGAACGACTTTTAAGAGCAACTAATTATATTAATGATGCTCAGATTTATATTTCTCCTTCTTCGGATTCCAACGATAGCATTGATGTAAAAATTGTAGTACTTGATAAATGGTCTTTGGATGGCAATATTAATTCAGGTTTCACCGCAGGAACTGCTAATTTAAGTGAAAGGAATTTTTTGGGATTGGGGCAAAACCTGATGGAATCAGTGGGTTATAATAGTGTAACCGGCAACTTTCAAAATGGCGGAACTTATACTATCAATAATATAGGTAAATCATATATTTCATTTAACTTAATATATACTACCAACCAATATGCCCCTCCTAATATTACTGATATTACATCGGCAGGTTTTGTACTTAACCGCGAATTTTATTCAACCCTCACCAAGTGGGCTGGCGGTATTGCTGAAACAAAAAACTGGGGCGATTATCACAGTATCATCGAAAATGTTGATAAATATTATCATGTTGAAAATATAAGCTCCGATTTATGGGTAGGCAGAAGTTTTCATCCGAAGAAGTTTGGTATTCCCATTAATAGAAAAGGTACTAATATTATTGTGGCTTTTCGTTACGAAGATATACAATATCAAATACGACCGCTTGTAAAAAATGATACCAATCAAAGTTATAAAAACTCTTATTTATGGCTGGGCAGTGTTGCTTTTTCACTGAGAAAATATTACAAAGATCGATTTATTTACCGTTTTGGAGCCAACGAAGATATTGCCGAAGGTGCTCTGGTACAATTATTATATGGACTTAAATATCTTGAATTTACCGGTATTCGTTATTATTCAGGTTTTCAACTTTCGTACGGAAAACATTTTGATAAATTTGGATATATTTCTGCATACTCAAATTACGGTACCTATTATTATCCTAACGTTCGCAATGATGCTACCCTAAACACCGGATTTTATTATTTCAGTGATTTGTACCAAAATAAAAAATGGTATTTCAGGCAGTTTATTTATTTTAAATATGTGGATGGAATAAATAAACTATCTACAGAAAATATCACACTCAATTCCTCCGAAATGTATGGCTTTAATCCGGGTACAATGGTTGGAACAAAAAAGATGATATTAAATTTAGAATCCGTAACCTATATGCCGTATAATGTAATAGGTTTACGGTTTGCCCCGCTTATATTAATAGCTATGGGAATGATTCAAACTCCGCAAACTCAATTGCTGACAAGCACAATTTATCAGGCGTATGCCATAGGTTTCTTAATAAGAAACGAAAATCTGCTGAACAGCAGTTTGCAGATTTCCTATGGCTTTTATCCCAATCTTCCCTTGGATAACAAAAGCTATTCAAAATATAGCCCCAGCTTAGGGTTAAGTATTAAAGTACCAATCTTTGCGGTAAGCAAACCAAGCGTGGTTGATTACAATTAAAAAATAAATTTTTAATTTAGAACATTAAAACTAACTTTACAACCACGAAATCTACCTAACACTCCTATAACTTACTTAACTGGTACACTATGAAAAATCCATTATTTGTAATTAACAGAATTTCGATTAACGCACCATCATTAAAAGTATGGGATGCATTGACAAATCCAGAACAAACAAAAAAGTATATGTTCGGTTGCGAAACAGTATCTGACTGGAAAAAAAGCAGTAAACTTATTTGGAAAGGAATGTATGAAGGTAAAGAAATGGTGTTTGTAAAAGGCTCCATTTTGAATATTGAGCCGGGCAAATTTCTTGCTTATACTGCTTTTGATCCCAACTCTACAATTATAGATATTCCTGACAACTATCTTACTGTTACTTATGACTTGAAGGAAGAAAACGGGAAAACTTTTTTAACTGTAACACAGGGAGACTATAATAAAGTGGCGGAAGGAGAACGAAGATATAAAGAAGCATATAATAATGGCGAAGGATGGAACCCGATTTTATTGCAGATAAAAAAACTCATAGAAGCAAATTAAATTATTTTCAATTTCAATTCCGACTTTTTTTTACTACTCCCTTCTAACGGAATAATTATTATTTAGTATTTGATAAGGTTAAATGATACCTTTACAAACTATTAAAGAACACGTCTTTTCGCCTCTCTTTAATTTAGCCTGTTTCAGCATTTATTGCCAGACGATTTTCTACGTTGGTCACCCGATTGATTGCGAAGATAAACTACTTCAGAAAAAAGAAGAACATTACTTGATTATTTATTAAACAAAATCATTAAATATAAAAAAATGGAACTAAGTAAATCACAGCCTGTAGTTGACGTAAATGAAAGCCCCGCAGGTGTTTATATCGGCTCGGATATTATAGAAGGGTATGCAAAATTACGACCTGAAGAAATGGAAATTCCACCCAAGCGGAGGGACGCAATGGATGCAGCTATTAACATGGCAAACAGAGCCGCAGTAGATAAAGCATACAAACTTTCTCAAATAGGTTCTAAACCAATATGCGACACTGGTATTGTTGTTTTGTCCATTCGGATTTCACCTCCCAAAACTGATAAACCTTATACAGAAGCCATTCCTGCAATACTGCTTCCGCCTGAAGCATCAGCATTAGTCAGAGGTTTAAAACCTGATGAAAAATATGTTATTCTATCCGTATCTGTAATGTGGACAGCCCGCTGGATTTGTCTGCCTGAAGGAGGTATAGAAGGGCTGCCAAGAGATACCGTAACTGCAAGTAATGCCAAAACGCATATTGGCGATAAAGTATTTGATTTTGGCTGCCCGCAGCCTTCATTTGATAAGGTTGTTGTTTTTGAAAACAATCAGGTACACCACGAACTGGTAAGATATCCTGTGCAAAAATTCAGAGCTGATTATCCTGGTTTCGTTAACAGCGTAACTTCCAATTTGACTCACCAAACCTTTGCACAATTATATGATGCAATACATAAACTTCCTAAATGTCCGGTAGAATGCCCTGAGACTCAGCTTTCTATTACTCTTGGTTATCCCGAACCATTTTCAGTTGTTGCCGAAGAAGGAGCAATCACCAAAACCCGAAATGAGTATGTACGAACTCCTGAATTTAAACTGGTGGAAGTCCCTTATGATGTCCTTACTTATAATGTAAAAGGCAAATGGAGCTGGTCAGTTCAACGAACCTGCTGTTCTGATTAATAAGTTCTAAGTCCGTAAGTTTATAAGTTGGATTACTAATTAACTTATATCTTACGTACCAATCCTTTATTCAACTACTATCTTCCTGTTCACCATGTTTTTGTTTTCGTCAGTTATCTGAACAAAATAAAGCCCTTTTCTGTAGCCGCTTAAATCAATTATTGTTTGCTGATTGTTGATTGTTGATTGAAGAACTTCCTCTCCTAATATATTCAGCACTTTAATATTCTGGACTTTATGTTTTAAACTTGAAACTGTAAATAAACCTGTAGATGGATTTGGATATATCATAATATCATTGTTGGAATTGGACAACGAAGCAATTCCCAACGAATGATTTATTGTATTCAAAGTAGTGTTTGTACAAACAGGTGCATTATAATCAAAATAAATGTTGGCGGTATTTTTTATCTGTGTAAAATCCGCTAAATTGGGTTTAAGATGTATTGTATAAATTAATTCGCCAATGCTTGAAGGAGGATTATAAGGCAGATAGATATTATTAAAAGTAAATTTTACAACTCCAGTTTCGTTTACCGATGTGGTAAATGAATGGTTGGAATAAACAGGTTTCAAGGTCGCGATATTCAGATTACTGCTCAATGAATCTATCAGATAAATGTTTTGAGCATTGTAGTTTCCTGTATTTTGAAAATGTATGGTGTAGGTAAGTACTGAATCAGCCCTGCCGATATAACCCACTTCGCCTGTGCCTTTCGGTGAAACTTCCTTTTGATTTGGGTCCCATGCTCCTACTACATTTGTTGAGTAGGCATCTACATTATTCCAAGGTGTATAATCGCTCAGCCAATTGCTCATAGGAGATATATACACTGCACTGTCGTTAAAATTAACTTCTGTGTTTATAGGAATATTTGCAGAAACATTATATTGTAAAGTAAAACTCTGCGTTGTATGCGGCGCAAGAGTTGGGAAAGAACTTGCAATGCTGTACCAGTCGGGAGCAAGTGCAGGACTTAACTGGGTAAACAAACCAGGACTAACGGATGAATAATTCAATTGTCCGTCATGCCTATAACCCATTAAAATAGAAGGTTCGGAAACAGTACCTTCATTATTTACAATTACATTTTGATAATATACATTGCCCGGTATCGGAGGTGTGGTATAATAAGTAGTATAAATTCCGATATCGTGAATCGGATTTATAACGTTGGCAATATTTATAGTATCAGTGCAACCTGCTGCTGCCGTAACGTTGACAACAATATTATTATTCTGACATCCTGCAAGCGGATAATATCCACCGACATTTTCGGAGAGCGTATAACTTCCCGAAGGCACAATAAAAGAATAATTGCCCTGTGCATCAGTGAACGTGTATCCTTGTCCCGAAAGGTGCATCATTATATTTTGTATACCTGTCTCACCTGCATCAAGTGTACAGTTAGCATTTGCATCGTCATATACTTTGCCTGTAACGGTGCAGTAACAATTGTTGTTGGCATGATTATAATTTACAAAAACATTTTCAGAAGTTGCACAGCCTGATGCATCATGCACGGTGAGCCAATACCATCCGGTAGCAAGTCCGGCAGCTGTAGATGATGTAGAACCATTCGACCAGAAATAAGTAAGCGGAGGAGTTCCGCCAAGCACATTCACTGTTGCTGTTCCATCACTTATAAAAATACAGCTGGCATCAGTAGTGCTGAAATACAATGACAGCGGAGAGCCTTGATATACATACGTTTGCTTGGTAACAGAGCAGTGCACTGCATCGGTAACGGTACAACTATAAGCGCCTGAAGGAATACCATTGATGGCAGCAGAAGTGGCACCGTTACTCCATATATATGTATAAGGAGCTGTGCCGCTATTCATAATCATTGAAGCAGAACCATTTTGAAGTAAACATAATGTATTTGCGGTAGCAATGCTTGCAGTAACAACGCTTACAGCTGGAACATGTATAGTACCGCTTTGCAGACAGCCAACAGAATCGGTAACTGTGAAAGCATAATCACCGGGAGATAAATTGGTGGCAGTAGCAGTTGTCTGAAACGGAAAAGTACTCCAATTTATGGTATAAGGAAGTGTGCCGCCAGTTATATTAAGTGTAGCAGTACCTGTAGCTGCTGTACATAAACTGGAAGTGGAAGAATAAGTAACTGTGATTGGGGTGGAGGAAGATATGGAATAGCCATAATTATAGCTAATACATCCATTCGCATCTTGAACAGTTCCATTATAATAACCAGTTGGAAGACCTGCAATCCTTTGTGTAGTTTGTCCATTACTCCATTGGTAAGAATAAGGTGAAACACCTCCAATCCCAAAGGATATTATACTTCCATTATTATTTAGACAAGTTGCTGGTGTTACTACAGAACTATCAGTAATAGACGTAATTTGAGTTACATTAGCAAAGTCTGAACTATAACACCCTTGAGCATCTGTTACAGTTACAGTATATACTCCCATCATTAAACCAGATAAAGAAGGAGATGTGGAACCATTATTCCATAAATAAGTATAGGGAGGCATTCCGCCTGTAGGTATGTTTACAGTTGCCGTTCCGTTAGTGCAATTAGTTGCTGTTGATGAAACTGTATAATTAAAGGGTACTTGATAAAACACACTATCATAATATGATTGACCAATACAGCCATTCGCATCTGTTATAACAACAGAATAACCATTAGTTTGAAGTGTAACAGGATTACCAGTAGTTAAATAAGTTGACCCATAAAAAGGATTAGTTATAAACCATTGCACAGTAAATGGAGCTGTGCCGCCACCTACAGCAAATGCAATAGCATTATTTATAGCAGGACAGATAACAGGAGGAGCATAAATCGAATCTCTAAACATAAAATGTGCTGCAAAGTTTGTTGGGTGGGTGTAATAACCTGCACTATCAAGATAAACATTTAAATTATCTCCACTATAATTAAATAATGTATCATTTGCTGTACTTAAGGTATCGTAAAAACTGCTTGGGCTGTTTTGAATATATAACACATACGGTGGTATAATCCCCGAAGTCTGTATCACCAGCACTCCATCATTATTACAAGGTGCATGCAATAAATTAAAAGTAATTGTTTGTGCTTTTGTGCCCCAACTTAATAGAATAAGCATACTGATAATTGCAAATGATTTTTTCATAATAGAAGAGATAAAGGATTATAGCGTAAAGATATAATAAAAACATCTTGTATAAATTTCATTTACTGATGTGATATAATTTCCGAAGGTGAATTAATTTTATTGATTAACCCTTGATTGCCATATAAATTTAAGGATGTACTTTTACTTTTTGTTTCGTTTCTTCTTTCTGATTATTAAATGAAAATTTTTTTTGTTTTTATTCTTCTTTGTATTTCCGCAGCCTGCTACTCGCAGGAGTTGCATGAATATGTGGCAACGCGATATGATACAGCAACTATTAAAGGATATTATTTTTTGACAGCCAACAATGCTTTGACGGTGTTGGATAAAGATGCCAACACTGTATATTATAAACCGGGCAAGGCTTTATTCGATTTTACTTTGGAGACCGATGGAAATATGATTTTTACAAACGTTGATAAATCGTACATTATGGATAGTACTTTCCGGATAATTGATTCCTTTGCATGCGGCAATGGTGTGAAGTTCGACCCGCATGATAAATGGCTGCTGCCCAACGGAAACATACTGTTGCTGGGCAGTGAAATTGTGAATATGGATATATCGCATTATCATAATAAAAATAAAAGTAAGATTAACGACACTGCAAATTTCACCTTTCCTGTAATTCAGGAACAGGATAAACATCACCGGATAATATTCGAATGGCATGGTAAAGGGCAGTTTGATGTGAGTTACGGCGATTCGTTGATATATAATAATGATATACATAGTAACGCTATTACTCAGGACGGGGATGGAAATATTATTTTGTCGTCGAGAAATATAAGTGAGATAACTAAAATAAACAGGAAAGATGGAACCATCATTTGGAGGTTTGGCGGCAAACACAACCAATTCAAATTTATTAATTGTCCAGTTCCGTTTTCCGAACAGCATAATATAAGAAGACTGGCAAATGGAAATTATACGCTTTTTGATAATGGGTCGGGTGCAACACCGCACTGTGCAAGAGCAATGGAATTTCATCTGGACGAAAAAAATAAAACAGCAACATTGGTTTGGAGTTACGAAACCGATATTACCAGTACCGGCAGAGGCAGTGTGCAAAGGCTGACGGATGGAAATACACTTATTAATTTCGGGAAACAGGCAGGTAACACAGTTGTTTTTTTATTGGTAAATCATTCGGGAGCCAAAGTTTTAAAGGTAAATGGATACCATACTGATAGAGTAATTTATTATCCTGAACTTCCATTTCAACTGCATCAGCCTGAAATCAATTGTTCGGACTCGGCAGGTGTAAAATATCTGGATGCCGGCGCCGGATATACATCTTATAAATGGAGCACAGGCGAGACTACCAGAAAAATAATGATAACGCATCCTGATACTTATTCAGTATTTGTACTGTATGGAGAAGGCGGTTATATCAATTCGGAGGAGTTGATTGTAACCGATATTTCTCAGCCATGCAAATTAAAAACATCATCTAATTCAAAAAATAACTAATCATTCGCTGTGCAAATACACATTAATTTTGTCTGAAAGTACCGCAGGATAATTTTATTTAATTAGTGAATTATTTTCCTAACCAATTCTGCTTTTATGAATTGCCAACATCGGAATTTTTATTTTCACACTATAATATTAAGGAGCATTATTGAAATAAAAAATGCCGGAATTTCCAAAATGTAGTTCTGCAGAGCCAAATTACAGTACTGCGGAGTAACTTTACAGTACTGCGGAGTAACTTTACAGTACTGCAGAGCAACTTTACAGTACTGCAGAGCAACTTTACAGACCTGCAGAACAACTTTACAGACCTGTAGAACAACTTTACAGACCTGTAAAACAACTTTACAGACCTGTAAAACAACTTTACAGACCTGTAAAACCATTTTACAGGTCTGTAAAATGGTTTTACATGACCAGAAAATGGCTCTGTTTTGGAACAAAAAGGTGTACTTTTACCATTATAAAGCATTGTAATCAATAAGATACGACAAAAAAACAGGTTAATGATAATAAGTCCTTGAAATTACAAACCTGTTGTAAGAGGAGTTTGGCAAACAGCAATTTCTTTTTCTAAAGAACAAATAAGAATTGCCAATAAAAATGTGCTGAACAGGAAAGTGGTGGTACAATAAATATTTAGAACCTTCGTAGGAAGTATAAGTAACAGACTAATCCGCAGTAAGCGTCAAGTCTTTAATCAACCTTAAAATATATTCAAGCTGCTGTTCTCGGGTAAGGTCGGAGTTATCAAGTACTATAGCATCTTTTGCCTGTTTAAGCGGATTCTCTTTGCGATGCGTATCGTCATAATCACGGCTCAATAAATTTGCTTTTATATCATTATAAGATACATGTTGTCCTTTTGAAGAAAGTTCATCAAACCTGCGTTGCACACGAATATCAGTATCTGCAGTCATAAATATTTTGAGTTCAGCTTTCGGAAAAACATTGGAACCTATATCTCTTCCATCAGCTACAATGCCTTTGTTTTTGCCAAGGTCGCGCTGTATTGCAATCATGTGTTCGCGCACTTCATGTATGGTACTTATCTTACTTACATTGTCCGACACATCCATCATCCGTATTTCTTTTTCCACATTTTCATTGTTTAAAAAAGTATCAGAAGCTTTGGTATGTGCGTTAAACTGAAAACGAAGATTTACTTCATCCAATATATTTATGATGTTTTCTTTAATAAAACTGCCGTCTTTTATCAATCCTTTGCGAAGTGCATATAATGTTACACATCTGTACATAGAACCGGTATCAAGATATGCATAACCGAGGTGAGCTGCCAAAGCCTTTGCCAATGTACTTTTCCCGCAGGATGAATAACCGTCAATAGCAATAGTAATTTTCATCATATAACTTATTTGGTGGAAACAAATCTGCTGGAACAAAAACTATTAATATCAAAACTTAATGAGATGGTATTGGAAGCTCCCGCAAGATGATACATTGCGCGACCGTAACTCAGATGAAATTTATAAACCCTGAAACCAAAACCAAATGTAAAACCATCTGCACCGCGTTTTTCGTCAATCATCAGTTCCTTACGCACGCGATAATTATAACCAAAACGAAGGAAAATATTTTTAGTAATAATAAACTCACCTCCTACTACAATGTGCCGCATCAGCTTATCACCAAAAGCCTTGTATTTATTTTTTGTAATGGTGGCGCCTGTTAATGGATCCACAGTAACAATTGCAGGGTCAACGTACGTTAAATCCCATTTCTGAAGATTCTCATAAACAACAGATATTCGCATGGGCACATGCTTTGGTTTTTTAGAAATACCCAATTGCATTTCAAAAGGTAATTTTTCCTTGTATCCCGGCACATACGATTTCCATTCCTGTCCCATATTTTTTATCACATAAGCAATCGCGAAATTGGATTTAGGTCTTACATAAGTTGCTCCGATATCTACCGCAGTACCGGAAGAGGTGTAAGTATCCATGTGCGAATATACTGTCTTTACAGTAGCGCCAACAGTAAGGTTCGAATCAATTACAGAACGCTCGTATGCAATATTGAAACTCATATCCTGCGAATAAAAATAACCATCAGTATTACCAATGTCATCAGCGCGAATAAACTTTCCGTAATCTACATAATTGACACCTACACTGAAATTACCAACCTTATTAAAATGTTTTGCATACGCAGCATAACCATATTTAATACCTCCGAAATAATTAATAAAACTTAAGGCTACATTATTATTCATCGAGTCGGTAAGCAAAGAAGGGTTTGTAAGAGAAACGTTTAAATCGTTATCTTTAACGGCAATTAAATTGCCTCCCAAAGCAGCTACTCTGGCAGAAATAGGAAGATTAAGAAATTCATAAACGCCGCTTCCTCCAATCTGACAAAAGGCAGAAATGTTTAAAATCAGTAAAAGATAAAAAATAACTGTTCTTTTCATATTAATTCCTGCAAAGTAAATAAAATTATCCTTCTTAAAAACGCATAAATAATAATATTATTGCCGTATTATAAATAAAAGATTATATTTGCTTTTAAATATAACTAAAAGAATGGGAAATTTGTCGGAAGATCATGTTGGTGGAGCGTTTATTTACTCTGAAAATCCGGAAGAACTTGCGTCCTGGTACAAGAAACATTTATGTATCGATTACCAACTTTCTACAACTGGTGGTGCTTCATTTGCCTCATTTTATTATAAAGATGGAGATAATATTAAGAAACCTCTTTTTGCCTGGTCGATTATTAAAAGCAAATACAGAACTAAAGACGACGAAGAGGATTCATACATGATTAATTATCGTGTAAATGATTTGAATAAAATGGTTGCCCATTTAAAATCCCTAGGAATAAAAGTTAATTCAATAGAAAAAAACCATAAATGTAATTATACAAGAATATTCGACCCGGAAGGAAACCATATCGAAATATGGGAAGAGTGTAAATAAATCCTTCTATTTATTCCGCCAGTAACCAACAAAGAATATAAGTAACCCCACAAGTCCCATTGCAAACGTGAAGAAGGTTTGCCCTGCATGAATCAATGTTGCAAGTGTTTTGCCGAATGATGCAGTTATTCCATAAATTATAGCAACATTGGTAACCAGGAAATGATATGCTCCCATTCCTCCGCCCTGTATCGGTACTGACCGTCCGATTGTTCCTATACTTAATATTGACAGGCAGGCACCCCAACCTAATACAGATGTTTCCTTGAAAACAAAAAACCAGAAGTAGGTCATTAAATAATAACATACCCATATTAAAATTGTATAAAGTATAAAAAGCTTTTTCTGTTTTAGTTTTATTATGCTTGCTACTCCATGTTTCAATCCGTCAATAAACTGTAGGATTAATTTTGGAGATTTAGTACGAATGTATTTTCTAAAATGGAAAAACAAATAAACAAGTACTATTCCAATAAATGATACAATCAACAGTATGGTGCTGTTTCCTGCAATTATCTTTACGATAACTCCTTCATAAAAAGGGGTAAGAATATTTTGTTTTACAAATTCCATTATCATATTAAACTGCAAAACAATTGTAAGCAGCAGAACAATAATCAAACTTAATATATCTACTGCACGTTCGATGATTACTGTACCGAGCAGTTCCATAAATGGAATGTTATGTTGTTTTTTTATGGAAAGACAACGGGTAACTTCACCCAGCCGCGGAACTACAAAGCTTACAAAATAACTGATGGATAATGCTGCAAAAGCATTGCTGAATTTAGCCTCATAACCTATTGCTCTTATAAGCATCTGCCAACGTAATACTCTTATTACATATACCATTACCGAAACAAACATTACTACATAAAACCAGGAGAAATTGCCTGTACTTATGTTTTGTTTTAATTCATGTAAATCCAGACTTCTGAAAAATAAATAACAAAGAAGCACGCCTATTGCAAGCAATATAATGTATTGGATTATCTGAAAAGACTTTTTATTCACTGATTAAATTAGAGGGCGCAAATTTAGAAGAATAAACAAAACAAAAGCGGTCGGAGAAAATCTCCGACCGCTTTTATCATGCAGTTATATTTCAACTATATCTTTTTTACAGGTCTGAAATAATAGGTGAATGTCATCCCCAAATAATTACCCTGGTTGCTGAATTTATGTTCGTAAGTTGTATTGCTTACAGAATATGTAACATCAGATGTAGCAATGGTTCTGAATCCTCTGTTGCCAACAAATCCCAACTGAGCTATACCGCCCTTTTTCATAAGCTTTTCAATTCCCCAGATGAATTGTCCGGAAGCAGTAAATGCATTATTTACTGTTACCGTTTGATTGATGTAATCAGGAGTCAACGTTTTTTCCAAAGTAGGAATTGTTATATCATTAGTTCTGGTATGCGCTCCAACATATTTCATCAAACTGATTCCGCCACCAACATAAAAACGTACGTTACTGCAATTAGGATTAAATGCGTAAATGCCTGTAAATGGAATTTGAAATGCAGATATATTCACATTGTTTTTTGTATAATGATCGTTTTTCACCAACGAATAATCTTTTGCCAAACCATAATCAAATCCTATTGCGCTTAGGTTTATGCCTGATTGAGCACTCCAGTGATTGTTAAAGAAATACCGTTCTATAATTCCTAAAGGTATTCCCCCTTTTCTGTTCTTAACAAATTTAGAATTTGCATCGGGAGAACCTCCAATTAATTTTGTAGGATTGCTGATAATACCTGATGTAACAGCTATACACCAATTGTTTTGTGCTATTGAACTGCTAATAGTTAAAACAACCAACGAAATAAATAATAGTTTTTTCATTTTGATATGATTTTAATAATGAGCAAAAGTATAAACAAATAATTTAATAAACAATAATATATATCACTTTATTGTTAAATTGAATTCTTTTTTAATATATGATTTGCCATTAATCAGTAATTCGACATAATGTTTTCCTGCATAATGTTTGCGGGTAGTGAAATCCTGAAAACGATGCGCTTTGGTGACGTGCACTGTTTCTTTCGGTTTCAGCTGGAGTTCTTTTAATTTGAATACTTTTGGCAATGCTTCACCCGACTTTTTGATATAATGAATGGAATAATCAATTACCAGTTTTTGTGAAGTTGGCTTTTCCGAAACAATATCAAAATCAAACTGTAGGTTCTCTCCCAACTTAATTTTAGAAGTTTTCAGCTTAAAATCTTTCACTGTTACTTTAGCATTTTTCTCGAAATTAAATAGAGCAAGCGATTGCGGATGTCCTTTCTTTATAAGTGTTCGGCTGGCATGTTTTATTATCCATGCAGTATTGATATTGGCAGCATCCCAACTATTCAATACCGATAAAAGATAATCACTGTGGTGTTTCGAAAAATCGTTGAGATGATTGGCAACCGACTTCTTTACATATAATTCGTCGTCTGCTTTCAACTTTTCGAGTATTGATTTTGTGACGGAAGGATTCTTAATTACTTCATCCAGATTAAAAGACCAGGGCAATCGTGCACGGCTGCCTTCGCTTGCCAGCCGTCGTACATGATGGTTTTTATCATCTGCCCACTTATTCATCACTTTTAATGTTTTGGTAAAGTCTCGCTTCAGGTATTCACGGATTGCAAATTCGGAAGAACCATTTTTTGTAAGTTCCTTCAATGCTTCCAATGATAAATCATAATTATCATGCCCGTATTGACCTACAAAATCAGGGAACAAGAATGAAGTATAATGGGACTTAAAAGCCGGTGCTACTTTCAATAGTATCTCTACAGACTTTTTATAATCAGCCGGTAAATGATTTTTAAGAACTACGGTAGTGTTCCGTAACCGTTGATTTAACGACAGTTCATCAATGCCCTTTATTACTTCCTTCACAAACCTGTCAGGATGAAAGTTTTTATCGGCTTTATTAAATTCTATCGCAAGCTGCTCATAGAACTTTTTGTTGAACATATCTTTTAATGCGTCTGCCATTAGTAAGTTGAAAGTTAAAAGGTGAAAGTTGAAAAACTAAGTGAGTAAAAGTAAATAATTTAATACTTCAATAAACCCGGGATGATTGCAGTATTAAGAGTTGCTTAATTCCATTACTGTTATCTCCGGCAATATACCTACTCTGCCGGGATAACCAAGGAATCCCAAGCCGCGATTGACATATATATACTGATTGTTTTCCTTATATAATCCTGCCCATTGTTTGTAAACATATTGTGACGGACTCCATCTGAAACCCGATATTTCAATACCGAACTGGAAACCGTGTGTATGCCCGCTGAAGGTAATATCAACATCTTTATAATCATGTGTCACCTGCTTGTTCCAATGCGAAGGGTCGTGCGAAAGGAGCAGTTTCACAGGGTATTTCTCTGTTCCTTTATGCGCTTTTTTCATATCTCCGTATTTAGGAAAGTTAAAATTGCCTCCCCAGTTTTCGATGCCTATTAATGCTATTTCATCCTCTCCCCTTCTCAATGCTACATGTTCATTCATCATTAATTTCCAGCCCAGCTGCGCATGTATATTTTTTAAATCCTGCAGGTTTTTAGCCTTTTCTTCAGCACTGTCCCACACCACATAATCGCCGTAATCATGATTGCCAAGAATACTGAAAACACCCATTGGCGCTTTCAGCCTGCTCAGTATTTCGATAAAAGGTTCTGTTTCCGTTGCTCTGTTATTTACCAAATCGCCTGTAAAAAAGATGATGTCGGCATTTTGTTTTAAAACAAGTTTTATTGCTTCTTCCACATGAAATGTAGAAACAAAACTGCCCGAATGAATATCGGAAATCTGCAGTATTTTCAAGCCATTGAAAGAAGAAGGCAAATTGGGCAACACTACTTTAAGCTTATGTACTTTATAATCATAAGCACCTTTCATCATACCATATATAAAACTCATAAAAGGCAATGCCGCCATGCCTACAGCTACATAATTAATAAATTTAAGACGCGAAATGGCATGAGGATTTATCGTCTGTACATCCGATGCAAGCTCAGTATTAACTGTAGTAGAAGCCATAGAAGGTTTTATAATATAACTCGCCAGCCAGCGGAATAACCTGATAATATCATCTGCCAGAATAAATACGCTGCCGATAAGTTTGGAGATGATAATCATTATCATAAGCGCGATTAGATAAACCCGTAAAAACTGCGGCCAATGGTGCAAAGGCAAAATAGTAGGCGTTAATAATACTATAAACGATAATACTGTGAAACCCCAGTAAATATAAAACACTATATTGCGTTTGGCTGCCGATGCGCCCTTGAAAATAGTGGATACCGCCTGATAAAAATACCAGTCGATTAATAATAACAGGATGCCTACTATAATTATTCTTACTGTTAATGACATATTTGAGAATTACGAATTACGAATTAAGGGCTTTATATAAATACAAAAGGATAATATAAAATTTAAGTGCACAAAACTATGGAAACATTTTTTGATTACAAAGTTTCCTGCAATTATTTTGTGAATTATTAACGGGGGAAGAATTGCCAAACTAATAAATAGATTCAAACTAATCATTTGCTCGAAATCAATTTTATTTTTGAGATAAAAGGAAATAAAAGAGAAGGAAAACCAGTAAAAAATACATCAAAAAAAGACCTCAAAAGTAACCCATTTTCATCAAAATAATATCTTTTTTTCCTCCGAAACGAGACTCGTTTCGAAATATATTACCCTTTTTCCAGCCGAATCGATACTATATGTGAAATATATTACCCTTTTTCCAACCGAATCGATACTATATGCAACATATATTACCCTTTTTCCAACGCAAAAAGGGTAATATATTTTGGAAAAAAGGTGTTTTCCGCCTCATATTACCCAATATGCGGCGAAAAAAAGGGATGTTCTTTTGTAAAAAGGTTGCTTTTTTACAGACAAAAACAGTTGCTAATAGTATTAAACAGTGAGTTTGGTGATGGAAAAGGAAGTAAACAATATTTCGGATGCAGCAATCACCAACCAAATATATTAAAGTTCGTCCTCCATCCCATTATTAATTTGTAATTTAGCAGAGTAAAGAAAAATGGCTGTTGGATTTATTAATCATTAGAAATAAAATACCATGAAAAAGTTAGTACTTGTTCTCATCGTTATCCTCAATTTATTTCAACAGTCAAATCTTAAAGCGCAGCATTATGTGACTATTCCTGATGCACATTTTGTTACTTACTTGCAGGCAAACTTTCCTACTTGCATGAACGGAAACCAGATGGATACAACTTGTGCTGGGATTACAAATACATTATATATTAGTTGTGCAAATGATTCTATAGCTGATTTGACAGGGATACAGTATTTTGATGGGCTGCAGACTTTATATTGTAGTCATAATTTATTGACAAGTTTGCCAAGGTTACCGAGAACTTTGAGAACTTTTGGGTGTGATTATAATTTAATGACGAGTTTACCTTCGTTTTTACCAGACACATTAGAATTTATTAATTGTAGTTACAATAACCTGCCAAATATACCCACATTACCAAGTTTTCTTACACAATTACTTTGCGACAATAATCAATTGGTAAGTTTGCCCACATTACCCAATGCGCTAACGAATTTACAATGCAGCTATAATCAAATTACAAGTTTACCAACATTGCCAAACACATTACAAGTTTTGTGGTGCAATAGCAATCAATTAACGAGTTTACCAACTTTGCCTAATTCACTTTATGATTTACATTGTAATTTTAATCATTTAACAGGGTTACCCACTTTGCCTAATTCCCTGCAGTATTTATGGTGTGAATCTAACACGTTAACAAGCTTACCCGCATTACCTAATTCTATTCAGCAATTGTTTTGCGATGAAAATCAATTAACAGGTTTACCCGCATTGCCAAATTCGCTAACAGACGATGATTTCAATAATAATTTACTGACAAGTTTACCTGTATTACCCAATTCGCTTACCTATTTATGGTGTGCTTATAATCAACTAACGAGTTTACCAACATTACCAACATCCATTACAATGGTATGGTGTAGTAATAATCATATAACAAGTTTACAACCATTAAATAATTCATTTGTAACTCTGGAATGTCAAAGTAACCTCTTAACGAGTTTACCTTCATTGCCTATTTCAATGAAAGCATTGTTTTGTGATTCTAATCAAATAACTATCCTTCCCACATTACCAAATACACTTAATCAATTAAGCTGTGCAAATAATAATATTAGTTGTTTTCCAATTCTCCCTAATTCCTTAATTTACTATTATAATTTTAATGTTTCTCCAAATCCGTTCACTTGCTTTCCGAACTATGTTCCTGCAATGAATGCAACCTATTTAGCTTATCCGATTTGTTTAACAGGAAATACAAATGGCTGTTCAACGGCACAGGGAATTATTGGATATACATATAAAGATAATAATGCAAATTGTATTTACAATATAGCTGATTCGACCAAGAGAAATATTAAAGAACAACTTTATGACAGCGGCAATAATTTAATTGAACAAACATTTTCGGCAATAAATGGGGTATACGATTTCCCCGAACCTGTGGGAACTTATACTATAAAAATAGATACCGCTGGTTTGCCTTATACTGTACAATGCGTTCATCCCGGGATAGATTCAACAACTACTCTTACTACAGCAGTTCCTTTACAAACAAATGTAAACTTCCCGGTTACCTGTAAAGCTGGCTTTGATGTGGGTGTTCAGTCGGTAATACATACCGGAAAAGTTTTTCCTGGGCAACAATTTGTTTTAAGAACAAATGCAGGAGATATGAGTCATTGGTATGGATTAAACTGTGCTGCTGGTGTAAGCGGACAGGTCGCTATTACAGTTACAGGTCCGGTAACTTATTATTATGTTGTCTTTGGTTCTCTGTATCCTTCCGTTGCCGGAAATACATATACATATAACATTTCAAACTTTGGAACTGTAAATAATAGTACTGCATTTGGTTTGATATTTACTGTAAATAGTAATGCTGTTGCAGGAAGTCAGATATGTATTTCTGTATCTGTTACTCCTGCAGGTGGAGATAACAACATAAGCAATAACACTTATACCGAATGTTTTGATGCAGTAAACTCCTACGACCCCAATTATAAGGAAACATATCCTGAACAGGTACTGCCTGCGTTTCAGGATTACTTTACTTATACAATACATTTTCAGAATACTGGAAATGCAGCAGCTATGAATATTAATTTGAAAGATACGTTGGATGCGAATTTAGATTTGAGTACTTTTCAAGTAATTAATTATAGTCATTATTGTACTTCATTATTAACAGGCAATAATCTTTCATTTAACTTCCCTAATATACAATTGCCAGATAGCACCAGTAATTTTGCAGGTTCGCAAGGTTTTGTTCAATATCGCATAAAGCCAAAAGCAAATCTTCCGGCAGGCACACAAATACATAATACAGCAAGTATTTATTTTGATTACAACCCTGCTGTAGTTACCAATACAACTACAAATGAATTTATGTTAGGTGTGGGAATAAATAATTATCAAAATGCTTCATTATCCATTTATCCAAATCCAAGCAACGGAAAATACATTGTGAAGTTATCAGATACAAAAGATGTTTCGAAACTTACTATAGAAGTAACTAATCTGCTTGGTGAAACAATTTATCAATCGAAAATCAATGCTTCGACAAGCTCAGCAACCCAAACAACAATAGATTTAAGCAATCAAGCCAATGGAATTTATTTTGTAAGAATAACAGGAGGGGAACAATCCCTTAATAAAAAGATAGTGAAACAATAAAGGTTTAAGCTATTTAATTTCTATTGAAATTAAAAAATAAATTTCAAGAAAGAATCTATTTATTAAAATAGATACATCCACAAAGAATAAAATAAACTAAAACTAAGTATAAACTTAAAATATTTATACATTTGTTGCTCAATAAATATTCAATATGAAAAATAAATTACTATTCCCTTGTATTTTGTTACTTGCTTTTTCGATTAAAAGTATTGCTCAGCAAGAAAGTTCTTATCCAATCAAATCAACCCTTTGGCATTCCAATACTATTTCGGTTTGCTGGGATAATCCATCTCCACAATTCAGTGCGCTTATGGATACGGTGCGGGAAGCAATAAAACAATCATGGGAAAAATACTCACTTGTTAGTTTTACCGACTGGTGCCCAAGTACACAAAAAGATTGTGATATACATATTTTTATTTCTGACGAAGCCCCTTATACCGTTGCAATTGGCAATCAACTTAAAAACAAACCAAAAGGAATTGTATTGAATTTTTCTTTTTCCAAATGGAGTCAGGAAGGAAATAAAGACAAAATTGCATGCCTTAAAGCAGATGCAGTTCATCAGTTTGGTCATGCTTTAGGATTTGCTCACGAACAATTCAGGGATGATTGTCCTTTGGCAGATTGCCTTGGCAAGGAGCCTGCAACAGGCGGCGACTGGTACGTTTCCACCTGCGATATTAATTCAGTAATGAATAATTGCAATCCGAAAAATAACAGTAACGGACAATTAAGTAAATCTGATATTGAGGCATTGCAGTATATGTATGGCTCAACTTCCGGTTCAAATGCAAATTCCGATGCAGCAAATCCTGAAAATCATTTTAAAATAGCTTATACTGATGAAGCTTCAATGAAGAAAAGTCCTTACAGCAATAATACCTGGCATCAATATAAAATATATGTGGTTGCGCAGAATGATAATTCAGAGAACATAGTAAAAGTTGTATATCATCTTGGGCCAAAATTCAAATATCCTGATATTACAATAACAAGTAAGGAAGATCATTTTGGTATCGGATTTAATTCAAAGGAAGAATTTCAAATTACTGCTGATGTTTATATTAAAGGTGTTGCGGAAAAATTAACCGTAAAAAAATACCTTGCTTTTGATGTTATAAACTAATTTCAAAGAATAAAAACAAATTCCCAACATCCTGTTTTTATACTCCTGTAGTGAAAAACATTCTCTTTATTACGTTGTATTATTCATCGTTATTATTTGCCATTACTTTATATTATAACTAATTTTGTGGTATAATAGAGTTAAACTTAATCAAATGAAAAAACTATTACTATCAGTATTAATCATTAGTTCAACAATTTTTATCAATAAAGCTGTTGCACAATTAAGTCAGGGAGGAACTCCATTCAGTTTCACTGTTGATTCCAAACATCTTCCTACTATAGCATATCAGACTATGCCTTCGTTCGATCTTGCCGCTTTAAAAGCAGAAGATGCCGTGAACGACCTTAGCAAAGGACCTTTCCGGTTTGGATTCAATCATTATGTATCCCTCAATCCTGCTAATTCCGGTACGTGGACTACTTTGCCGAACGGAGACAGACTATGGCAACTTGGAATTAAATCGCCAGGAGCCTTAACTTTAAATTTAGCTTTTGATGATTTTTATCTGCCAAAAACAGCTTCTTTATTCGTATATAACTCTACCAAAGATTTTGTTATAGGAGCATTTACGGACGCCGATAATCAGAAAGATAAAGCGTTTGCAACTGATTTAATTCCTGGAGAAGCAATAATTCTTGAATATTATGAACCGGCTGCGGTAGCCAATCAAGGAAGAATGAACCTTTTCCGTGTGACACACGGTTACAGAGGTGTGGAAGATTACGCGACTAATTTTACTGAAAAATCATTTGGGCAGGCAGGCAGTTGTCAGGTGAATATTAATTGCCCTTTCGGAGCAGGCTGGCAGAATGAAAAACATGCAGTAGTTTGTCTTGTTTCCGGTGGAAGCGAGTTTTGTTCAGGCGCATTGGTAAATGATGTGCCGCAGGACGGTAAACCCTATATATTAACAGCAAACCATTGCGGTTCTTCAGGTTTCAGCACTTGGGTATTTCGTTTCAACTGGGAAGCGCCCGGATGCACTAATCCCGGTACTTCACCTTCTACTTCACAATCCTTGAGCGGAGGAACACAATTAGCATCAAGTGCAAACTCCGATTTCAGTCTTGTAGAAATTACCGGTGGTTTGGCAGGCGGAACAGTACCAGCGAGTTATAATCCCTATTTTGCCGGCTGGTCAAATGTGGATGTACCTGCTGATTCTGCATGGGGAATTCATCATCCTAGCGGAGATATTAAAAAAATATCTCATGCAGCCAATGCCTGTATTTCAGGAACCTGGAGCGGAACTCCGGCTGACAGCCATTGGCAAATTGGACTATGGACTACTGCCTGCACAGAACCCGGTTCTTCCGGCTCTCCGCTATTTGATCAAAACCATAGGGTAGTAGGTCAATTGCACGGTGGACCTTCGGCTTGCGGAAATACAGGTTCTAATATGATTGATTATTACGGCAAGTTTTCAATGTCGTGGCTTGGAGGCGGGACAAATACTACACAACTGAAAGTTTGGCTTGACCCCAATAATACAGGAGCAACGACGCTTAACGGATGGGGACCAACTATGGGGGTTTCTGAAAAACCTGCTTCTGTTTCTTCTTTTTCTATTTATCCAAATCCAAGTAATGGAGAATTTAATATGGACGTGAATTTAAATTCCTTGCAAAATGTTGTAATAAAAATATTCAATGTTGTTGGAGAGGTTGTTTTACAAAAAACGATTTCTAATATTACATCAGGAAACTATTCAATTGATTTAACTAATCAGGCGAAAGGCATATATTTTGCTGATGTTTCTACTACTACAGAACATAGCGTAAAGAAGATTGTTGTAGTGGAGTGATAAATTGAATATTTTATTCGTCAGTTAGATTATGATATCAGAGAGTGGAAATATAAAAGATTCGGTGCAGCTGCCAAGTATGAACATAGAGTTGGATAAGCAGGGTATTCTTTATGTTACCTATGTGGAAGGAAGTATTATTGACATTGAAGAAAAAAAAGAAGAACGGGAAACAATACTAAAAATAACGAAAGGGATTAAACATCCTGTTTTATTTTCCTTCGAAAATATGGTTACAATTACCCGGGCTGCAAAAGAGTATAGTGTGACGCCGGAATCGGAGGAATTATTTCTTGCTGTTGCACTTATGGCAGAAAGTTTTGCACAGGTAGTTGCATCCAACTTTTATATTAAATTCTACAACCCTAAGATTGTCAGTAAAGTTTTCAAGAATGACATTAAAGCCGTAGAATGGCTTTTAGAAGTTAAGAATAATAAAGAGGAAAATAAATCCGATTCATCAAAGAGTACATTTTCATCACTCTAAAATTACATTTACTACCTTCGTGAATTAATTGTCATGCCAACTACTCACGAGATACTAAAAAAATACTGGGGTTTTACTTCCTTTCGTCCTTTGCAGGAAGAAATAATCAATTCGGTATTACAGGGCAACGACACACTGGCTTTGCTTCCTACAGGCGGTGGAAAATCAATTTGTTTTCAGGTACCGGCACTTGCCAAGGATGGTATCTGTCTTGTGGTATCTCCTTTAATTGCTTTGATGAAAGATCAGGTGGAGAACCTCACAGCTAAAGGAATAAAAGCCATTTCGATAAATTCATCCATGCACAAAAGAGAAATAGATATTGCGCTGGATAATTGTGTGCACGGCAATATAAAGTTCCTCTATTTATCGCCCGAACGATTGGAATCGGAAATTGTGAAAGTGCGCTTGCAGCGAATGAAAATAAATTTAGTTGCCATTGATGAGTCACATTGCATTTCGCAGTGGGGATACGATTTCAGACCAAGTTATTTGAAGATTGCTGAGCTGAAAGAATTGTTTCCTGATATCCCTTTCCTTGCTTTAACTGCCACCGCGACAAAAGAAGTGGTGATTGATATTCAGGAGAAACTTCGATTCAAAAAGAAAAATGTTTTCCAGATAAGCTACGAGCGCAAAAACCTTGCTTATGCTGTATTGCATGAAGAAGATAAACTTGCCAGGCTGATTAAAATAGCAAATAATATTCAAGGTTCGGGCATTGTATATGTTCGTAATAGAAGGAAAACACAGAACATTGCTGATTATCTGAAAAGCCATTCGATCTCTGCCGATTATTATCATGCAGGACTGGATGCCAAAACAAGAGATAATAAACAAAACAACTGGATTCAAAATAATACAAGAATAATCGTTTGTACCAATGCATTCGGGATGGGAATAGATAAACCCGATGTACGATTTGTAGTTCATATTGATTTGCCCGATTCTCTTGAAGCTTACTTTCAGGAAGCAGGACGGGCAGGCAGGGATGGGCGAAAAGCTTATGCTGTATTACTTTATAATATTGCCGATAAACTGGAACTGGAAAGAAGCATAGAAACTAATTTCCCAACCATTGAAGAAATAAAACAGACTTATCAGGCTGTTGCAAATTATTATCAGGTGGCAACCGGTGCAGGAATGGGCGTTACATTTGATTTTAACATTGCTGCATTTTGTGATAATTATAAACTGCAAGCTATCACTGTGTTTAACTGTTTGAAATTTATTGAGCGCGAAGGTTATATTTCTTTATCTGATTCCTACTTTCAGCCTGCAAGGATAAAACTGGAAATGAACCGGGAAGATTTGTATAAATTTCAAATTACAAATGAGTCTTATGATGTATTTATAAAACTGCTGCTTCGCTCCTACTCCGGGCTGTTTGACAATTTTGTAAAGCTAAACGAATATGATTTAGCTAAAAAAGCAAATACTAAAGTGGAGAATATTATTGCCCGTTTAAACTTTCTTCATCAAAATAAAGTAATCACTTATTTTCAGCAAACAGAACTTCCGCAGTTAACATTTACAAACGAACGGATTGATGCCAAAGAATTAAAGCTATCGAAAGAAAATTTTTCGCTGCTGAAGAAACGTGCTATGGAACGAATGGAATCTGTAATTAATTATGCTGAAAGCAAACACATTTGCAGAAGTCGGTTATTGCTTGCTTACTTTGGCGAAACGGAAAGCGAACCCTGCAACCATTGTGATGTATGCCTTGAAGAGAAACGAAAGATACTGCATACCGATGAATACGAAAAAATAAGCAACCAGATAAAACAGTTGCTTGCGCTGCATCCTTTGGCACTCAAGCCACTTGTCGATTCGATTATTGATATTCATGAGGACAAAGTAATTCATACTATTCAACTTATGCTTGATAATAAATTATTGGAGTATGATGATGAAAATAAACTTAGTCTGCGTAAATCTTAACCATCCTGTTTTTTAATTTACAACATGACCAAACTTAACAAGGACTTTTATTTACGGACAGATGTAGTTCAAATTTCAAAAGACTTATTAGGTAAATATCTTTTCACCAAAATAGATAATAAAATAACTGCCGGTATTATAACAGAAACAGAAGCGTATGCAGGGATTACAGACAAAGCTTCGCATGCATACAATAACAGGCGAACAGCCCGAACAGAAATAATGTTTGCCAAAGGCGGAATAAGTTATGTGTATCTATGTTATGGTATTCATCATTTATTCAATGTGGTTACCAATGTGGAAGACGTTCCACATGCAGTGCTGATACGTGCTGTGAAACCGATAGAAGGAATTGAAGCGATTTTAAAAAGAAGAAACTCAAAAGAAATTCACAGCAGAATTTCAGGCGGTCCCGGCACCGTTTCGCAGGCTTTGGGAATAAAAACACTGCATACAGGATTGGATTTGACAGGTACTAAAATATGGATAGAGGATAAAGGAATAAAAGTAAATGAAAAAGATATTTTTAAAGGAACGCGCATAGGTGTTGATTATGCAGGCGAAGATGCCAAACTTCCCTACCGCTTTATTGTGAAGTTGTAGAATTATTATCCCGAACATATCTTAATGAAACTTATCTTTGAAGCAAATAAAATTACTGAATACTATTTAATTTATGAAGATACAATTCCTGGGTGCTGCGCGCACTGTTACCGGCAGCAAACATTTGCTGATGCCCGAAGACGGCAAGAAGATATTACTTGACTGCGGTTTTTTTCAGGGAAGAGGAGCTGATACTGACGGGATGAACAGAACATTCAATTTTGACCCTGCCACGATTGATTACCTTATACTTTCCCATGCGCACATCGATCATTGCGGCAATATTCCAAATCTGGTGAAGCAGGGTTTCAAAGGACCTATAATCTGCACTCCTGCCACTTCCGATTTATTCAAAATAATGCTTCTGGACAGTGCACATATTCAGGAATCCGATGTTAGATACCTCAACAAAAGAAGAATGAAGAAAGGTGAAGACCTGTTGAAACCTATCTATACTGTTAAAGATGTGGAAAACTGCCTTCATTTGCTGGTGAGTGTTCCTTACAATAATGAGTATGAAGTGTATCAAAACCTGAAAGTAACCTTCACCGATTCGGGACATATATTGGGAAGTGCGGGTGTCAACCTTCAGGTAATCGAAAACGGAATAGTTAAAAAACTTTTCTTTTCGGGTGATATAGGGCGTTATAACGGCTCGATACTCAAAGACCCGCAGCCTTTTCCGCAGGCTGATTATATTATTACCGAATCTACTTATGGCGACAGGCTGCATGGCGACAGTACTTTCAGCGAACAACAACTGTTTGATGTGGTTTATAACACGTGTATTACCAAGAAAGGAAAACTTATAATACCTGCTTTCAGCCTTGGCAGAACGCAGGAACTGGTGTATGCGCTGGACAGAATGGAACATAAAAAAATGCTGCCACGTATAAATGTATATGTTGATAGTCCGCTATCAGTAAATGCTACTGCGATTATGCGGAGTCATCCCGAATGTTTCAATAAGGAAATTATTGAATATATGAAAACGGATTCTAATCCTTTCGGGTTCGATAATCTGATTTATATTCAGGATGCGGAAGATTCTAAAAACCTGAATGAATTGAAACAACCCTGCATTATTATTTCCGCTTCGGGCATGGCAGATGCAGGACGGATAAAACATCATATTGCAAATAATGTTTCGGATTCAAATAATACTATTTTAATGGTAGGATATGCCGAGCCTAATTCGCTTGGAGGCAAACTGCGGAAAGGAAATAAAGTGGTAAGAATATTCGGTGTGGAACATGAGGTGAAAGCCGAAGTGGTTATTCTTGATTCGTTCAGTGCACATGGCGATTATAAGGAAATGATTAAATATTACGAATGTCAGGATAAGCAGAAAGTGAAGCAGGTATTTCTGGTTCACGGCGAGTATGACGTACAACTAAACTATAAAGAAAAACTGCTGGATGCCGGATTCAGACATATTTCGATTCCTGCGCAGGATGATATTGTTGAAATTAATTAAGAGCGATTAGTTTTTAATGAAAAAAGAAAAGGAAATAATTAAGAATTATTTCCTTTTCTTTTTGTTTATGTTTTATAACTATTCTACCACCACTTTCCTGTTCACTACATTTTTATTGGCATCTGTTATTTTACTATTCCTCTTGGAATATTAGGACTTTCGGGATTTACAGAAAGTTTAAATAGTTTTGGGTGAATTATTAAATCCATATCTTCCATTGGTACTGCACCTAATAATACTTCGTTACCAAAAATTAATGTTCCTGTAAACAATTTCTATTTTCGAAGGATACTTTTACAGGTCCACCGTAAGGCACCACTTCGTTGTTTCCATTGGCAAGTGTAGCTTCTCTTGTTTCCAAAACTTCAATTCCGAGTTGAATGGCAAGATGTTGTGGAATACATAAAAACGTTGAACCGCTATCTACCAAACATTTTACTTCTATTTTTTTCATTTCCGGTTTTAATGGATTTGATAAAAATATTGTACTATATACTAATCCCATTGTTTTATTTTTTTACAAAGATACGGTATTTACAGATAACGAATGGTTACGAATTTACTTGGTACGGATAACTAATGATTACGAATTTACGAATCGCGATGTATTTAGATTCGTAAATTCGTATGATTAGTTATCTGTACCTATTCTACCAACACTTTCCTGTTCACTATATTTTTATTGGCATCTGTTATTTGTACAAAATAAATACCTGCCTGCATGGTACCTTTCATTATTATTAGTTCTTTGCCTGTAAAGTTTATTGCTTTTATTTCTTTGCCAAGTATATCTGTTATTTTTATTGTGGTGTTTGTTTGTTCAGCAGAAAAAGAAATTGTTGTGAGGGAAGTGAAAGGGTTGGGGGAAATAACAACATCTTCGTTTAAATTATTTTCAGCAATACCACCACACATATACCATAAATCTTCAGTTACAATATTATCAATCATCCAGC
The DNA here is from genome assembly GCA_903870175.1 of uncultured Bacteroidota bacterium. GTDB lineage: Bacteria > Bacteroidota > Bacteroidia > 2-12-FULL-35-15 > 2-12-FULL-35-15 > 2-12-FULL-35-15. Next base: position 4,651 of record CAIQBY010000332.1, on the reverse strand, counting down.
CATCTTTGTGATGAGTAACAGTATCTGAAATAAAAGTAAAACGAATCATAAGGCTATCCGGGTTTGGAATTATTGTATCTCTTTTGGCTCCAATCCACCATTGCCAGCAAAATTGTGATTGTATCCAACCATCCGATTTGCCTGTAGTTATAAGTTTATGTGGAGTAGATGTCATTGAAGTTTCGTGGTAATCACTATTCCATTGAAAATTTGAATACGATGGCGGTACATTAAATGTATCTTTAACTGTTAGCCACGAATTGCCGCCATCATAAGACGCTTCAATAATTCCTTTATCGCCAATAGAATCCATATCATACTTTTGCCAAAACTCCATACAGGTATAGCAACTTTGAGTGTATGGTTGCCTGATTACATAAATAAACGAAGAAGTATCGTTTGGCGGATAACTATTAATGGTATCGGTAACTATTGCATTGGGCGGTGAATAGGCACTTACAAAAAATGGTTTTTGCGGTTTGCCTATTTGCCATAAATTAGTATGATGCAATGTATCTATTCTTATTTCATTAGTTGGTTTTTCAAAGAATACAGAATCTTGTGCAGATAGTTGACGATTAATTCCTGCTGTTAACAGCAACAAATAGAAGTATGTAATTTTTTTCATGATTTATATACTTAAATTCCTCCTACTCTTTGTCAGGCTTTTCGGTTCTGCCTTTTTTAATTCTCTGTAAATCTACTGTTATTTCTTATTCTAAAAAATGATTTATATAAAAAAAGTCCCGCTTTGGCTTTCACCAAAACGGAACTGCTTTTAAAAACCTGTCAGGTTTGGGTGATTTAAACAACCGGCTCGACTGGGGGCACTATTGGTGGTTCGACTGGTTCGACAACCGGGACAACTGGGGCAACGTGGACAATGGCAATTGTTGGTGCGATGGGGTCGGTGCCGGGTTGCATGATGAAATCGAGGTTGAATTTTCCACGGTAAACTGGTTTGAAGAGGATTTTTTGGGTGATGGTGTCGGGAAATGTGGCTTGGGCATATAATGGTTTGTTTGGGCAATCGAATTGGGCATTGCCGTAGGCGTCCATAAATAATGTGTGGATGGCGATGTTGGTTTTGGGGTCGATGATTTGTATTTGTCCTTTATTGATTGGTGTGGTATCGGGGTTTTTCATTGAAAGGAGTACTTTATTATGACGTACGCCGACTGAGATCTGGTTGCCAGTGGCGAGGAATGCTGCTGTGAAATCGGTATCAGTTTCTTCGAAGGTATCGATGACGAGGAGGTCCATACCGTTATAATTTATGTCTAATTGTTTGATGTATTTATTTACTAATTTATTGCCTGCCTGCTGGCTACTAACTGCGGCTGCCGGGGCGGGTAGCCAGGTTTGCATATCGGTTATCTGACTATCGAGAAGTTTGAAAAAAGCTGTATTTACTCCGAATGGGATTAGGGAAGGGATTGCCGGGGTGGAATTGTCCCAAAGGATTTGGCGTACACCATTAATAATATCTTCAATATCTTCGTCGGTTTGGGCATCATAAAATGTTTTGGGTTTTTTGAGGACTATTTCAATAGAGGGAACGGATGGGTCTTGATAAAAGGTGGAACAGGCGCGTGCTTTGGTTCCGAGGGTTTTAATAACGGTGTCTAATGCGAGTTTTTTCTCGGGGCTGTCTCCTGATGAATCTGCTTTTTTTGACCTATTGCCTGGTCGAGTAATTTACGAATACCGTTGGCTGCATCAATTTTTGCACCAACGATTACGTTGCTGTAAAGCAGGGTGTTGTTTGCCGGAACGTTAATAAAATTGTCTCTTTTATTAAACATGGTAATTTTTGCGATTTGATTGTTGCTTAACTTCATTTTGTTTATAATTTATTATTGTTTATTTATTTTATTAGACTCGCCCCCTTCGTCTCTCCTTGAATCCTTCGACAAGCTCAGGATGACGGAATAGGGGTGCCGAGATGAGAGGTGTGTTTTGACGAAAAGAGGTGTTTTTCGATGAATGGCTGATTTTGACCCATTATCGGCAAAAAAGTGTATGAGTATATGGCAAGCCACTTTTTGGACTTTTTGAAACCACTTTTTCAAAGTGCTAATTTTTGTTTTCAATATGCTAATTTTTGTTTTCAATGTGCGAATTTTTGTTTTCAATGTGCTAATTTTTGTTTTCAATGTGCTAATTGAAGAAATCAAAGTGCTAATTGAAGAAATCAAAGTGCAAATTGAAGAAATCAAAATGCGAAATTTTGTTTTTAATATGCTATATAAATAAGATGTATTTTTGGGGAAAGTTGAATTTACCCTGATTTTGATTTTCAGAAAATAAAAAATCCTCCCCAGTCTCAAAAAACTAAAAGAGGATTTTAAATTACTTAAATAAAGAAATTGGGACTTATGATTTATCACTCAGGAGATTGTTACGACCTTCCGAGTTGTCCTTCAAATTGGGGATTGTGAGATTTATTGTTGTCATTATTTTATGAAAAATAAACAAACGCTTTTATTTAGCCTTGCAAAAATAACTTTAAAAACTGACTTTTGTTATGTTATTGTCATTTATTTTAAATTTAGAATCTATTTGAATGAAATTTAAACGGGTTATTAGTATCTATATTTAAGTTAACTATTATTACAACTGCTGATAAAAGTCCGTTTACCTGAAGGCTGGCAACAAATTTTAAATTCTTCTGCAAAAAGTATTTCGAAACTAACTCTTAAGTTACTTTGTTTTTCTACTTTTGCCGCCCTTACTATTATTTAATTATTAAAGTTGAAATTTATCTGTTATCCAATTCGCATTATTACTTCTCTGTATATAAGAGAAGTATTCAAATATACTTTGGTTTTAATATTCCTGTGTTCCTTTATCGGTGCATATTCCGAATCATTCAAATTAAATATGACGTTTATAGTAAAAAACGAAAATTCAACGGATAAGGCTTCTCTCACTGATTATTATATCAATTATAAAACCAAGGAAATGAAGGGCGATGAGCAAGCTCCAATCAAAAAAGAAAAGGGATTCCGACTTGATTTAGACCTTAATCAGGAATACACATTTATAATTAATAAGCCGGGATACGTAAGTAAAACAATATTTATAAATACTACTGTGCCTGACAAAAGAGAAACCGCAAAATTTGACAGTATCCTTTGCATTGTCAGTTTGGATAAAGCGCCGGTTGATTATATCATTGCCTGGTCAAGGCCGTTTCTGAAAATATCCTATCATGCCGACAAAAATGAATTTGCGTATGATACTGATTACGTCCTTACTTCATGGGATTTGGATTTGATAAAAAAAAGAGACAAGCTATTCAATAAAGGACTCACACTGCTGCACGAAGCAAAATACAAAGAAGCTTTTGAAATATTTACTGCCATGCTAAAAAAGAATCCTCAGGACATTGCTGCACTTTATAATCATGGAAGAGCAGCTTATAAACTCAACAACAAAACTACTGCCTGTGCCGACTGGCAAGCAATTCAGAATCTTAATAAAGAATTTGCAGATAATCTGATAAAGGGCTTTTGCAAAGAAAAATAATTGCAGGAGTTATTACAACTTGGATTATTTCACTTGTTTTAGTTGTCGAACTTTTTTCTCTATAAACCTTATCAGACGATAAAATATTTGAAAATATTAAAATTAATTACACTTAATATTTTCCTCTATCAATTAATCAAAAAAGGGGCTGCCCCTAAAAGATTTTAATTATTTTAGCCACATAATAATTATAAAAATGAAAAGCAATATGTCTTCTATTAAAACAATTTATCCTTTCTTATTTGCTTCGCTACTATTTACTTATAGTTGTGCTCCGAAGAAACAGGATAATTCAACATCATCAACAATGAAAAGTTCCAATCCATTAGTACAAAAATGGGATGCGCGATACAACGGAATTCCGCCATTCGATAAAGTAAAAATTTCCGATTTTTTACCAGCGGAAGAAATTGCGATAGCCGAACAGCGCAATGAAATCAAGGCTATAACATCGAATACGGAAGCTCCGACTTTTGCAAATACAATAGAAGCGATGGAAAAAACAGGGATTACACGTAAACAGGTAGAGTCAGTTTATTATGTATGGCAAGCCAATATGGGTACGCCTGAACTTGATTCGGTTCAGGAAAAAATGGAGCCGCGTATGGCTGCTTTCGGCGATTCGGTAATTCAGAATACTGCATTATTTAAACGAATTGAGACTGTTTATAATTCGCCGGAGAAACAAAAACTAAACCCGGAACAACAACGTTTGTGTTATAAATATTATACCAACTTTGTGCTTGCTGGTGCTAAACTTGATGATAAAAGCAAGGCAAGAGTTGCCGAAATAAATCAGAAGCTGGCTGCATTGTTTACTAAATTCAATCAGCATCAACTGGCTGATGAAGGTGATAAATACATGGAGATAACCGATGCCAAAGATTTAGACGGATTGCCTGAACAATTGAGAACTGCTGCAGCCAACGCAGCCGAAAAGAAAGGCAAGAAAGGAAGCTGGATTATTGCCAACACCCGTTCATCCATCGAGCCTTTTCTTACCAATGCGACCAACAGAACATTGCGCGAAAAAGCATGGCGTATGTTTATCAGCCGCGGAGATAACGGTGATGCAAATGACAACAATGCAATTATTCCGGAAATATTACAATTAAGAGCT
>CAIQBY010000331.1 GCA_903870175.1 uncultured Bacteroidota bacterium | reverse complement strand
TTTTCTTTCAAATGTAATGCCTACCAGTATTTTTTTTACAAATGTTACAACAGGTTTTATGGTTGTAGGAGCTAATCCATATGCTGGTATTTATAAAACGATTAATGGAGGTACCACTTGGCTTCCAAATTTAATTACACCAGACGCAGTATATCTTAACACGGTCTTTTTCCCTTCAAGTTCAATAGGTTATGCTGTCGGTTACGATAGCACTTTCAAAACCACAGATGGAGGCAATACGTGGAATCAAATGAATAATATTAATTCAGCAGGAAATATATCTGTTTACTTTACAGACGATAATCATGGTTATGCAGTTGGTGGCGATGGTATTTCCATAGGAGCTATAATAAAAACAATTGATGGAGGTGTCAATTGGACATTAGATCTTTCAACTACCCAAACATTTTATTCTGTCTCTTTGCCAAATGCAAATACTGGCTACGCTTGCGGAACTGGTGGTATGATTTACAAATTAGCAACATCTGTTGGTGTAAATGAATTATCTCAAAACAACGAAATAAATATTTATCCAAACCCTTTCTCCTCCCAAGCAATAATTTCCTTTAGCGAAACACAACAAAAGACAACAATAAAAATAATGGATGTGGTAGGCAAGGAAATAAAATCAGTTTTATTCTCGGGTAATAGTTTAATACTTGAAAAAGAAGAGATGCAAAGCGGTGTTTATTTTGTGCAGATAACTGATGAGAAAAAGAATGTGGTGAATAAGAAAATAATTGTTCAGTAGGAAGCAATTAAAAATACAAAGCAAAAAAACTCTTTACAAAGCGTAAAGAGTTTTTTATTCCTATTAAAATCAAACCAATTTTATCACTTCTGTTTGGGCAGTTATTTTCATTCCATCTATATTCTTCAACAAATTCAATCCCGGCTTTTTACCTTTTTCAATTGTTCCGAGTTGATTAAAATTAAAAAACTCAGCACCATTTTTTGTTGACCAGGTGAGTAAAGTTTGTAATGGAATGGTTGGATAGTGTTTTGTAATTGTTTTTAATTCGTCAAGTATAGATAAACTCCAATTGCTTGCCAGGCTGTCAGTACCAATTGTTACCGGAACATTTTCTTCTATAAATAAGTTATATTCCGGCAGAGTGTTTTCAATGTAAATATTGGCGTTCGGGCAAGTGGCAAAGTAGATTTGGGATTTAGGATTTAGGATTTGAGATTTAATCCATTGTATATCTTTTCTTGATGTAAACGTATTATGAACCAGCAATATTTTATTTGCATCTTTGATAAACGGCAGCGTAGATTGCAATGAATTAATGCCTGTACGACGCATCAAATTAGTATTTAGACCCATCGCTTTAAATGCTTCGTACATTATTCCTGACTTGGAAATAAACAATTCGCTCTCGCCTTCACTCTCCTGATTATGAATGGTAATAATGCTTTTATTTTCGTGTGCATACTCATTAATCAATTTCAATAAAGTTTCGGACATTGTATATGGAGCATGAGGAACGATTGAAGAAGAGAGTTTCAAGTTTGAGGTTTCAAGTTGCAGCTGTAATGCTTTATTAAAGGTTTCTTCAGCTTTACCATCATCCATATTGAATATTTCAATAAATGTATGATACAATAAATTGCCTTTTGCTTTTTGATTGAATGTGCTGTTGTTATTGGATATATCGCCAACAGCAACTATTCCGTTTTTAATCATTGCAGCTTCGGCAACAATAATTGACTGTTGGATTTGTTCTTCAGAAAAAGTAAATCGTTTGCTTACCAGTTCCTTTATAAACCCTGTCATTCCGGCATTTTCAGAAATATGTTTATAGAGATAAGAAAGTTCGAGATGGCAATGTGTATTAATAAATCCGGGGCAAATAATTCCTTTGTGATATTCAATTTCAGATTTAGGATTTAGGATTTCAGATTTTGGCTTTATTTCCATAATTGTACCGTCATCATCAATGGAAATTACTCCGTCTTTAACAGGTTCGGAAGAAATTGGAAATATATAATCGGCGGAAATGTAGCGCATGGAAAAAATAAAACTTTATAACATTTTATTTATTTTGTCATAAAATAAGTTGTTTCAGGGTTTTGGTGTGAATTTCGAATACCATAAACAAAAACAGTTTTAGTTTTTTCTTCAACAATAAAATGAATCACATAAGGGAAACCTTTGATTACTTTCAATCTGAAATTATCATAACGAATTTGATAAAAAGGATTTTTCTTTAAATCATTGAAAGAAGAATTTGCAGCAGTTAAAAACTTCCTTGCAAGCGCAGGACTTATTTTTTT
>CAIQBY010000330.1 GCA_903870175.1 uncultured Bacteroidota bacterium | reverse complement strand
CTATGGTTTCTTCCACTTCCTCTGCTTCTTTAAGCCCTGCTATTGAATGAAAATAAAACTGTAAGGAACAATTACGGTATTTGTTTAACAGGGAAGGGGAGAAGCCGAATTCTGCTTTCACCTTCAGCTTTTCCATTACCTCCGGGGTTTTAATTATTTTAATTTCATTTGTGTTTTTATCTGTTGATACAGGAATATTCACAAGCATCTCTTTAACAACAATATTGGGATTTACCTTGGGCAGTTCATAAATCAATTGCGTCAGGTATCTGCTTTTTTCTCCGCTTCCAAAAGCATCGCTTTCTGTATTGTAAAGCAAATGAATATTTTTTGCTCTTTGAATTAATCTATAAAAGTGATAAGCAAATATTGCATCTTTGTCACTATAGGTAGGCAACCCGAAATGCCTTTTCAATTCGAAAGGTACAAATGAATTAACTGTTTTACCGGAAGGCAATATATCCTCGTTGCAGGAAAGAAGTATAACGTTTTCAAAATCCAAAGTACGTGTTTCCAGCATTCCCATTACCTGCAAACCCATTAAAGGCTCACCGTAGAAAGGTAAAGTTGTACCTCTTACAATTTGATTGATAATACTTCTTAACGTTTTAATATCGTTAATGCAGGTATCATAATCCGCTGTTAAATCCTGAATACGTTTTATGATTTTTGTAAAAGCAAATAGATATTCCAGTTCAAGACTTGCTTTATTTTCTGAATGTACTTCACGCTGCAGTATTATTGAATTTTTAAGCAGGTCAATTAAATTCGTTACACATTTCAATGCATCTTCCGGTTTAATCCAGTGCTTTAAAATAACTGACAGGATACTGAATTCCATTTCGCAATTGAATTCACTAAAAATATTTTCTATCATCGAAAGCCCAGCAAATACAATGTTTCTTCCCTGAATTACCTGCACCACTTTTTTAATGGAAGTACTGTTGTTGTCGCCTGATAATATTATTGATGTATATGGATGGCTTAATAGTTTAATTAAATCGGTGTGATAAAAACTATAGTTTGTTTTCCCTTTGCTAAGCTTTAAACCATTTTCATGAAGACTGAAGATAAGATCAAAATAGCCTGAAATGGGAGTATTCTTTAACGGATAGCCCATCGTAACATTGATGTCTGTTAAATCTGCAGGAAGAGAATGAAGCACAGGAAATAATAAATTTTCATCGGCAAGAACCAGTGCTGTATTCTGCAGACTTTCATTTTTATTCTGCAATTCATCTATCAAATTACCTGCAACCTTCGCCTGCGCTACATTTTTGGCCGCACCAATCACCGTAATAATTTTATGTTCCGTTGAAAGTAAATTCTCTTCAATGACACTATTTTGTTCAGCTATCTTCCTGAATTTCCCTGTTTCATTATATTTTCTTATAAATCTTCCGGCTTCCTGAGTTGGATTATTTATATAATAAGCATCGGTATCCCATATTATTTCCGCTCTTCCGGAGTTCAACAGCTTTTCTATTATTTCTTCCTCTGCTTTATTAAGTGCATTAAATCCTGCAAATATTATCTTTTTCCAATTGTGTTTTTTTATTCGGTCTTCAATATTCTCAGTCACCAGCTTATAAGCTAACCCTTGATATGCCTGATGTTTATCCAGCAATCGTTTCTGGAAATCGAAGTAAAATGCTTTCAAAGATTTCCAGAATGTCAGATATTTACTTTGAAAATCAGTTAGGTGTTCTGCATTGAGCGACCATGTTTCCAGCTCTTTTATATCTTTTAAATTTCCGAACAATTGAGAGGCATCAACAAGATAGCGGTCTATCTCATTAAAGTCATTCAATAATATCTGTCCCCATTTGCTGAATTCATCAAAAGATTCGGTTTCACTCGGGTTGACAGCTTTTACTGTTTCATACAATTCAAATAATAAAGTGGTAGAATCAACAATTTCCACTTCAGCCAGCAATGCAACAAAATCTTCAGTAGCCAATACTTCCGGAGCCCAAAAGGTTTTATTAAGATGATTAACAAAATGTGTCTTCAGAAATAAGCCGGCACGCCTGTTAGGCAGCACAATACATAAATCGCTTATATCGTCTTTGTACTTTTCGCTAAGATATTTTACAAGTTGTTCGAGGAATGATTGCATTGCACGAAAGTAGAAATTATAAATAATAAACGGAGTATGTTATTTGTTTAATTTACATTTGCAGCATGAATGACGAAATAAATTATCCTCAATACCGCAAATATCTAAATGATAAAGTGTTCTTTAAAATCATTTCGAACAACGAGTGGGAGGAAGTACAAATTGTTGGAAGCAATTATTTGCTGCATCACTTTACTGTTCAAATAATGCCTGATAGAAATCTTATTTATGATATGACCTTTGACTACGAGCGCAACTGGGCGAAGATAGAGTCGGATGAATATGAAAAAGTAAAGGAGAATGTAAAGTAGATATATTATATAAAAACAAAATGCGCCACATAATTAAATGTAGCGCATTTCGCAATTTTCAATCACAAACAATAATCAAAAACGATTACCAGATTTCAGCTCTTTCGTTTTTAGGACGATACATTTTATCGCCTTCTTTCACTCCGAAAGCATCATAAAATTCCTGCATATTACTTGGCGGCCCGTTTGCACGGAAATTACCCGGTGAATGTGGATTAGTCTGAACCTGATTTCTTAATGCTTTATCACGCATATTTATTCTCCAGCCTTGTCCCCAAGCCATAAAGAAACGTTGTTCAGCAGTGAATCCATCAATTTTAGGAGGTGCAGGTTTTCCTTCCAGTGATTTTTTGAATGCATAATAAGAAATTGTTAGACCACCCAAATCAGCAATGTTTTCGCCAAGTGTAAGTTCACCATTTACGTGCATGCTATCAATAGCAACATAATTATTAAACTGCTTTACAAGCAAATCAGTTTTCTTTTTGAAGTTTGCTTTATCAGCGTCTGTCCACCAGTTTTTTAAGTTTCCATCAGCATCAAATTGAGAACCCTCATCATCAAAACCATGTGTTAATTCGTGACCGATAATTGCTCCCATGCTGCCATAATTTACAGCATCATCAGCATCAGGATTAAAGAATACAGGTTGCATGATTCCGGCAGGGAAAACGATTTCGTTCATTGACGGATTGTAATAAGCATTGATTGTTGGCGGTGTCATTCCCCATTCTGTTCTGTCAATAGGCTTGCCTAATTTATTTACCATAAAAGCAAATTCGTATTTATTCGAATTGATGTAATTCTTTACATACGATTCACGGGTAATATTCAATGGAGTATAATCTCTCCATTTATCAGGATAGCCAAGCTTTTTCATCACTTTATCAAGTTTTGTCATTGCCTGTTTTTTAGTTTCAGGGCTCATCCAGTCTCTGCTGTTGATACGCACTCTGTATGCAGCAATAAGGTTTTCTACCATTTGAGCAACGCGTTTTTTGCTGTCTTCAGTAAAATATTTATCTACAAATACTTTTCCCAATGCTTCGCCTAAAGAAGCGTCTGTAGCTTCAAGAGAACGTTTCCAGCGTGGTTTCAAAGCCGGAACGCCATTTAATATTGTACCATAAAATTTGAAATGTTCATTCACAACGTTATCACTTAATCTGCCGGCAAGTTCGTTTATTAAGTTCCAGCGTAAATATGTTTTCCAGTCAGCAATAGAAACAGATTTTAATGAACTGTTCATTACCGTATAAAAATCAGGCTGTCCAACAATTACGTTATTAATTCCTTTTACACCAACTACCTCGAAATATGCTTTCCAATTGAAGTTTGGAGTAAGTTCATCCAGTTCCTTCAACGTTTTTTTATGATATGTTTTCTCAGGGTCACGCAATTCAACTTTAGTCATTGATGCTTTAGCCAAAACAGTTTCTATATCATAACAGATTCTTGCATTTCTGTCAGCAATTTCAGCACCATCACCCAGTATTCTGAACATATTTCCCATGTGTTCAACATATGATTTCTGAATGCCTTTGCTGCGTTCATCTGTGTTGGTATAATAATCTCTGTCAGGCAATCCTAATCCCCCCTGATAAAACTGAGTGATATATTCAGTACTTATTTTAGGATCCTGACCTATATAACCATTGAATAACGGACCCACACCGATAGTATGAAGATGAGCAATTTCTTTTGCCAAATCATCTGTATTAGATACTTTATCAATGCCTGCCAATTCCTCTTTCAAAGGGGCAATACCATCTTTATTCAGCTTAACAGAATCCATAGCAGCTGAATAAAAATCACCGATTTTCTGTTCATTACTGCCTGGTTTTGCAGCTTTATTAGCAGCTGCAGCTTCCAGAATCATTTTCAACTTGGCTTTATTGGTTTTTTCAAGTTCATTGAAACTTCCCCAGCCGCGTTCCGTTTCTGGAATCGGATTGTTTTTCAGCCAGTTTCCATTCACAAAATGATAAAAATCCTCTGTTGGTTTTACTGTTCTGTCAAGATTGGCAACATCGATGCCTGTGTTTTTCCCGGAACCAACATCACCGATAAAAGAGGCAAGTGTT